>NZ_JANPCM010000585.1:0-8276 GCF_031430955.1 Ferruginibacter sp. | reverse complement strand
TTAAATTTTGATCTTTTGTAACCATAGCTTTTTGTGCAGCCAATACGCCATACCGTATGTCTTCAAACCCTTCAATGGTATGGGCATCGGGGTTAATGGAGATGAGCACATTTTTTTGCAGTGCGTAATCAATATGCCGCCAGTCAATATCAAGGCGGCGGGGGTGGGCATTTAATTCTATTATTACATGGTTTGCAGCGCAGGCATCAATAATTTTTTTATGATCAACCGGGTATCCTTTGCGGCTCAACAATAACCTTCCCGTCAAGTGGCCGAGTATTGTTGTGTACGGATTTTCAATAGCTTTCAATAAACGCAGCATGGCTTTTTCTTCACTCATTTTTAAATTGCTGTGTACAGAAGCAATTACTACATCAAAAGTAGCAAGTATGCTGTTGCTGTAATCGAGGCTGCCATCATTTAAAATATCAGATTCAATACTTTTAAAAATTTTAAAGCCGGTTATTTTTTCATTCAATTCATTTACATACTGGTGTTGTGCAGCAATTTTTTCTTCACTTAATCCCTGTGCATAAAAAGCGCTTTTGCTGTGGTCGCTGATAACTAAATATTCAAATCCTTTTTCTTTAGCTGCCTTGGCCATTTCTTCAATAGTATTACTGCCATCGCTCCAGTTGCTGTGACTGTGAATTATCCCTTTTATATCGCAGGCTTGTATAAGGTGGGGTATTTTTATTGACTTCGCTTTTTCAATAATGGCTGCAGTTTCTCTTAAACAGGGTGGAATAAAATTTATTTTAGCTTGCTCAAATATTGAAATATCACTATTATTATAATCAATGCCGGTAAACTGTTGCTCAAATGCAGCTGTAAACTCGGCACTGCCGATGGTGGTAAATACACTTTTTTTAAAGTTTTCTGTTCCGGTATATAACCTCAGGCGCAACCCATTTAATAGTTTATACAGCAAACTACCGGGTTTTTCTTCCAGTAATTCTGGCGGGTTGGCACTTACAAACCTTGGTTTTATCAGTTCGTTGGTGCTGTTTACCACAAATTCCAGTTCATCAATAATCTCTGCCTGTCTTTTAAAAGCACCGGTAATAAAAACGTTTTCGGCAGAAAATAATTTTTCTAAATAAGCAATAATTTGCGGCGCCACTTCTTCTACCTGCGGATATAAATAACTGCCCTGGTTGTGTAAATAATATTCAATGGTATCAATAATATTCTGCTGCGTTTTTTCTCCAAAGCCTTTGTATAATTTCAAACGGTTTTCCTGGCAGGCATATAACAGTTCACCTACACTTTCTATTTCCATCTCTTTCCAAATGGTATGAATTTTTTTTGGACCAATACCTTTTATGTTCAGTAATTCAATAATACCCGGTGGTGTTTTTGCAATCATTTCCTGCAATACTTTTAATGTACCGGTTTGTAAAAGTTCAATAATTTTTTTTGCTGTTGATTCACCAATACCTTTTATAACATTAATTTTTTCTTGCGGTGTATTGCTTAATTGTTCTGGTAAATTTTCTACATGATATGCTGCAATAGCATACGTTTTTGCCTTAAAACTATTTTCACCATGTATGTCCATTAACTTGCTTAAAAGAGAAAAATTTTCAGCAATTTGGTAATTATCCATATTTCAAAAGTAATAAAAATCAAAAATAAAGCAGCCGGCATTTTTTTTAATGAGAGAAAAACAAGATGTTTTTTTTATAAAATTGAATGCAAAAAATAAAACTGAGTTGAAATAAAAAATAAAAAAAGTCGTATCTCAATCAAGCATTTAAAAATATTTTCATCAATTTATTGAAAAATATTTTTTGTTAGTGCATAAAAATTAAAGCAAAAACTAAAAAGTACCCTTGGCTGTAATACAGTGCCACAAAGGGTTACAAAAGAAAAAGCCCCGGTAAAATTACCAGGGCTTCCGTATTTTTTTGCTTTAAAAAGCAAAGCTTACTTTTTCTTAGCAGCTTTCTTTGCAGCTTTTTTAGGAGCAGCTTTCTTTGCAGCTTTTTTAGGAGCAGCTTTTTTTGCAGCTTTTTTAGGAGCAGCTTTTTTTGCAGCTTTTTTCTTTGTTGCCATTTTTTTAAATTTAATTGGTTAGTAAATAATACTTAAAAATAGAAATATTTATCAAACTAACAAAAAAAATTAAAAAATATTTAAGCCGTAGCCTCAACAGCATTGACAGAAACTATATTTTTATCTCCTTTCGCTTTTCTAAATTCAACCAATCCATCGGTTAATGCAAAGATGGTGAAGTCTCTTCCAACACCAACATATTTACCGGGATGATAAACTGTACCACGTTGACGGATGATGATGTTACCTGCAAGCACTGCCTGGCCACCATAAATTTTTACACCTAATCTTTTGCTTTGTGAATCTCTGCCGTTTTTTACGGAACCTTCACCTTTTTTGTGTGCCATGTCTTAAAAGTTTATTCGTTAATTAGTTTATCAGTTTATTGGTGCGATGGATAAAATGTTTTTACTAATAAACAAATCAACCATTAAACCAATTAACTTTTTAAGCGATTGCTGTTACTTTAATGTGAGTGTACTGTGTACGGTGTCCGTGTTTTTTACGAAAACCTTTTCTTCTTTTCATTTTAAAGGCAATTACTTTTTCACCTTTAATAAGATCGCTGATAATTTCAGCTTTAACTACAGCTTTTACTGCTGATCCAGAAACGAAGCTTCCATCGTTATGTGTCATCAACACATCGGCAAATTCTACCTGGTCTCCGGTTTTGCCTTCAATGTGCGGCACATATAAACTGTCGCCTGCTTTTACTTTAAATTGCTGACCTGCTATTTTTACTACTGCTAACATAAATATCCCAAATTTAGGACGGCAAAGGTAAGGGTTTAAACCGTAATTTGGCGCAGTAAAACAGAAAAATATCCACGATTGGGCATTTTGAGCGCAAAGCTGCTTTTTTTAACTGAAAACCAGTATTTCGTAATGCGCCAGCGTACATAAACAATATATATTCGCTCTAAATTATGCAGTATTTCTTGCGCTTTATACAAATCCTGTACAGTGTTTACGGATTTATCTTATTCACTGCCTTTCTTTTACTGATATTCCCACTGGTGGTAATAGCTTCTTTTTTTGGTAAAATACAAGGCGGCAACTTTATATATAAGCTTTGCCAGCTTTGGGCCGATTTTTTTTTACTGATGATGGGCATCCGGCAACAATATATATATGAGAGCAGGCCCGATCCAATAAAACAATATGTTTTTGTATTTAATCATATATCATATTTAGATATTCCGCTTTTGATGAAAGCTATCCGCAAACAACACTTCAGAGTTTTGGGAAAAGCAGAAATGGCAAAAATTCCCATCTTTGGTTTTTTATACAGCAATACGGTGGTACTGGTAGACAGAAGCAGCGCTGAGAAAAGGGGTAAAAGTGTCTTGCAGTTAAAAAGCGTAATAAAAAAAGGTATTTCAATAGTAATAAGTCCGGAGGGAACGTTTAATTTAACACACCAACCATTAAAAGAATTTTATGATGGTGCATTTAAAGTAGCTATCGAAACACAAACACCCATTAAGCCTATTTTATTTTTAGATGCTTACGATCGCTATCATTACGATAATATTTTTTCACTAACTCCCGGTAAATCACGTATTGTTTATTTAAATGAAATACCTGTGGAAGGATTAACCACAAAAGATGTGCAATGGCTTAAAGAAAAAGTGTATAGTGTAATGGCAGAAAAATTGATTGAATATAAAGTGAGCTGGATAAAACCCCAAACCCCTGAAGGGGCTTTCTAAAAGAAAAATTATTTTTAGCCTCCTGCACAAATTGTTTCTTTAATTTTAAATATCAGCATCGCTTAATGAATGTAAACAATGAAATATTATTTACTGAACCTTCCTCCGGCCTGTGGGCCGAAATAATTTTGCCATTGGCACTGCCGCAGAATTATACGTATACTATTCCTGTTGAATTAATAGATAAAGTAAAACCCGGCTGCAGGGCAGAAGTAGAATTGAAAAATAAAAAATATGCAGGCGTTATAAAAAATATTCTAGATAAAGAACCTTCTTATAAAACTAAACCGGTATTAAATGTACTGGATGATGAGGCCATTGTATATCCGCAGCAGTTGCAGCTTTGGCAATGGATGGCACAATATTATATGTGCAGCGAAGGAGAAGTAATGGCAGCGGCTTTACCTGCACATTTTAAATTAAGCAGCGAAACTATTTTATTGTATAATGAAGAAGCGGGGGATGATTTTTCTCATTTGGGTAATGAAGAATTTTTAGTTGCCGAAGCTTTACTGATAAAAAAAGAATTAAGATTATCCGAAGTGCAGCAGGTTCTGGACATTAACCATGTTTACCCTGTTATAAAAAAATTGATTGAGAAAAAAATATGCTTTGTGTGGGAAAGTTTAGATGAAAAATATAAAGCCAAAAAAGAAAATTATGTTTTGCTTAACCCCGTTTATAATAACGAAGAAGAACTGAGCAAAAAATTGAACGATTGGAAAGGCGCCCCTAAACAAATGGAATTACTTTTAGCTTATTTGCATTTGGAAAAAACAGAAGGGGATGTGTTACAAACTGCGTTATTAAAAAAATCTGGTGCAACGGCTGCACAATTAAATGGTCTGGTTGAAAAAAATGTTTTATTTGTAGAAAAGCGAAGTGTGGACAGGATTAAAACCATGCCCCGCAATATGGATGTAGATTTTGAATTTAGTGCAGCCCAGCAGGAAGCCAGTGATGCAGTGGCAAAAAGTTTCAGCAATAAAAATGTTTGTTTATTACACGGTGTTACCGGCAGCGGCAAAACACAAGTATATGTAAAGCTGATGGAAAAATATTTTCAGCAGGGCAAACAGGTGTTGTATTTATTGCCAGAAATTGCATTGACGGCCCAAATTATCCGGCGGTTACAAAAACATTTTGGCGGCAACATTGCCATCTATCATTCTAAATTTAATGACAACGAACGTATAGAATTATGGAATAAAATAAGAACCGGCGAAATAAAAATGGTATTGGGTGCAAGAAGTGCATTGTTTCTTCCTTTTAAAAATTTAGGGTTGATAATTGTTGATGAAGAACATGATTCCTCTTACAAACAACAGGACCCTTCGCCAAGATATAATGCAAGAGATGCCGCTATTTATTATGCCAATATTTTTAACGCACAGGTTTTATTAGGCAGTGCAACACCTTCGGTTGAAAGTTATTTTAACGCCACCAGCGATAAGTATACATTGGTGGAGCTGAATGAAAGATTTGGTGGTATCAATTTACCCTCGATAGAAATTATTGATGTAAGGCAGGTGGCGCAAAAAGGAAAAGTAATGATCAGTCCGCAGTTAAAAGAAGCCATGCAAAAAACTTTGGATGCTGATCAGCAGGTCATTTTATTTCAAAACCGCAGGGGCTATAATCCGTATTTAATTTGTGGTGCCTGTGGTTTTATTCCGCAATGCAATCATTGTTCGGTATCATTAACGCTTCACAAGTTCAGCAATAAATTACATTGCCATTATTGCGCCAGCCAGTATCCAAAATTAATTACCTGCCCTGCTTGTGGCAATAATAATTGGTTAGAGAAAAATTTTGGCACCGAAAAAATTGAAGAACAACTGGAAGACGATTTTCCAAAAAATAAAATTGCAAGAATGGATGTGGATAGTGTGAGAGGAAAAAAAGCACATGATAATTTAATACAATTATTTGAACAGCACCGGCTTGATATTTTAGTAGGTACACAAATGGTGGTAAAAGGGTTAGATTTTGATAAAGTAAATTTAGTGGGCATTTTAGATGCAGATGGATTGTTAAGTTTTGCCGACTTCAGGGTTAACGAACGGGCCTTTCAATTGATGGAGCAGGTGAGCGGCCGTGCCGGCAGAAAAAATATACAGGGTAAAGTAATTATACAAGCCACCAATGTAAAGCACCCGGTGTTACAATTGGTACAACAACACGATTACAAAGGTTTATACCAAAATGAAATTGCAAACCGCCAGCATTTTTTTTATCCGCCGTACAGCCGTATTGTTTTATTAACTTTAAAACATAAAGACAAAACAATTGTTGCCAATGCCGCAGATAAACTGGCAGCATCGTTAAGGCAGGATCTAAAAGAATATATTGTTGGCCCGGCGGCACCGGTTATTGATCGCATACGCAATCAGTATTTAAAGGAAATATTAATTAAGCTGCCTAAAGAATATGGTATGAGTATGACGTATAAAAAAGTTATCCGCAACCATATTAATTTATTAACGGGAGAAAAAAGTTATAAAAGTGTGAGTGTTATTGTAGATGTTGATACGAATTGATGCAACCGCCGTCAGCGGTTATAAACCCTGACGGCGGTTGCAGGAAGAGCTAACAATAATGTTTCTATTTTTTTGTTACGAACATTTGTACCTTGATGTGGCGACATTGGCGACGCTCCATTCAACCAAGAATTTCTATTTAGCTTTGTCCATATTATACATTAAAAATGCAGGTACAGGAAAATTTTTCTCTGAAAAAATTAAATACATTCGGTATAGCTGTGAATGTAAAATATTTTGCAACATTCAATACTGTTGATGAAATAAACGAATTGCTGGAATTTAATAAACAACAAACATTAGTTCTGGGCGGAGGCAGTAATATTTTATTTACCAAAAATTTTGATGGACTGATTTTAAAAAATGAAATAAAGGGCATAAAAATTATTAAAGAAGATGAGCATTATGTGTATGTACAAAGCGGCGCAGGCGAAAACTGGCACCAGTTTGTACTGTATTGCATCCACAATAATTTTGCTGGCGTAGAAAATTTATCACTTATCCCCGGTAATGTGGGTGCAAGCCCCATGCAAAATATTGGAGCGTACGGGGTGGAGTTGAAAGAAGTGTTTTATGCATTAGAAGCTTTTCATCTTACAGAAAAAAAAATACACCAATTTACTTTAAACGATTGCGAATTTGGTTACAGAGAAAGTATATTTAAGAAAAAATTTAAAAATGAGTTTGCAATTATTAATGTGATTTTCCGGCTGAGTAAAATTCCACATTTCAATACATCTTATGGTGCAATAGAACAGGAGTTGGAAAAAATGGGTGTAGAAGAATTGAGTATAAAAGCAATTTCGGATGCGGTGATAAATATTAGGACATCAAAATTACCTGATCCATCACAAATTGGTAACGCCGGAAGTTTTTTTAAAAATCCCGAAGTAACACACTCGATATTCGATATTCTATATTCAAAGTTCCCCGGTATAGTTGGCTACAACTTACCCAGTGGTAATGTAAAATTAGCAGCAGGCTGGTTGATTGAGCAGTGTGGTTTTAAAGGCTATCGTAAAGGCGATGCAGGCTGCCACGAAAAGCAGGCATTGGTTCTCGTTAATTATGGTAAAGCCAATGGTGATGAAATATTTAATTTGAGCGAAATAATAATTGCCAGCGTAAAAGAAAAATTTGGAGTAGTTTTAGAAAGAGAAGTTAATATAATTTAACAAAAAACTTAAGCAGCATTTTATTAATTGTAATCGTCTGTATAATAACTTAACCTTAAAATTAACTTTATGAAGAAAATTTTTTTTACCTGCCTCATCTCTTCTTTATTTTTAAATGCCAGTGCACAATATGGCAAAGATGGATCAGGATCAACCGCACCGGCTAAAGCAGTATTTTTTGAAGTGGGAGGTCCTGGCCTGGCTTCAATAAACTACGATATGCGATTTACAAAATCAGAAAAGGGCATTGGAGGAAGAGTGGGTTTCGGCGGTTTTAGCTTAGGCGCTAACGGCGACAGAACCACTGTTTTATTTATTCCTTTGGGCATTAATTACCTGTTGGGTAAAGATGAAAAACATTATTTTGAACTTGGCGCAGGTGTTACACCGGTAATAGTAAACGAAACTTTTTCGGGAACTAAAGATGATTTTAATAGCACTTTTGGTCACTTAAATATTGGCTATCGTTTACAACCCAAAGAAGGAGGTTTTTTCTTCAGGGCTGCAATAAATCCTGTGTTTGGAAAAGGATTTTTCTGGCCTTACTATGGGGGGATAGCATTTGGGTATAAATTTTAATTGCTTCAATAATAAAAATGCCGCAATCTTTTTTTTGAGTGCGGCATTTTTATAAGATTTATTTGTTCTTATCAATTAAAATCATCTTCATTAAAATCTTCTTCGCTAAAATGCTGGCTGCCTATGTTAAGCATGCTACCCATCAGATCTTTAAATTCAATTTTACCTTCTACAACTTTTTTGCTGATTAAAGAATGTGCGGCAAGGCCATG
>NZ_JANPCM010000584.1:0-1699 GCF_031430955.1 Ferruginibacter sp. | reverse complement strand
AAAATAAAATCTAACATTTATATTGTTTTACGTTTGTTTGTTACGGATGCTCCAATTGTCCTTCCCATTTACTTACTGCAGCTGTTGCCAATGCATTTCCTAAAACGTTGGTCATGGTACGGCCCATATCGCAAAATACATCAATCGCTAAAATTAAACCTACACCTTCCGGCGGTAAACCAAACATGGCACCAGTTGCCAATACCACAACAAGCGAAGCCCTTGGCACACCTGCAATGCCCTTGCTGGTTACTAAAAAAACCAGCAGCATAATTATTTGCTGCCACACATCGCCTGTTATTGAAGTTATATTAAATGCCTGTGCAATAAACATACTGGCAAAGGTCATGTACATCATGCTGCCATCTAAATTAAAAGAATAACCCAGGGGCAAAACAAAACTTACAATTTTATTATTGCAACCAAAGCGTTCCATCTCTTCTACCAGTTTGGGATACACGGCTTCGCTGCTGGCGGTACTAAATGCAATTGACATGGGTGTACTTATTCTTCGCAGCAAAACCGGCAAACGGTTTTTTAAAAAAAGATACCCTACAAATAATAACAGTGCCCACAAAATGGCAAGACCTAAATAAAATTCGCCAACATATTTTCCAAAGGTTACTAAAATACCCAACCCGTTTTTTGCAATAGCAGCAGCCATTGCACCAAACACACCCAGCGGTGCTATATACATTACATAGGTAACCATTTTAAGTACCACATGTGCCAGCGAATCAAGTGCATTAACAATCGGCTCACCTTTTTTACCAATGGCAGTAAGTGCAACACCAAATAAAACAGAGAACACCACCAGTTGTAAAATTTCGTTGGTGGCCATTGCTTCCACAACACTTCGTGGCACTACATGCTCTACAAATTTTGATAAAGAGAAACCTTTTGATTTTTCCAGCAAATCGTTAACCCCGGCCATATCGGTATTGGAAATATCGGCACCTACACCCGGTTTAAAAATATTTACTAAAATTAAACCCAGGCTAAGTGAAATTAAAGATGCTGTAATAAACCACAGCATTGCTTTGCCCCCTACTCTGCCTACCGTTTTCATATCGCCTAATTTAGCAATACCTACTACTAATGTTGCAAAAACAATTGGCGCAATAATCATTTGCACCATTCGGAGAAAAATGGTGGTGAGCAGTTTTATATTATCGGCAAATGTTTTTACAGTACCTGCAGCATAATTTTCATGCACATAATACCCTGCCACAATACCCAATACCATTGCAACAAGAATATATAATGTAAGCTTACTTTTTTTTGTAGGTTGCTGCGTTATTTCCATTGCATAACATTTAGTTACGCAATATAATATTAAAACCTGTTATCCACCTATTGCTTATAAAAAAGTACAGTTGGTGGTGTTTTTAAAAATTTATTGCTTATTTTTCCAATTCATTTTAAACTAAAACCAACTAACCATATGAGTTTATTTGTAAAAAAGCCAATAGCCGATTTAATGGCCGAAAGTGGTGACTCGGAAAAAGGCCTTAAGCGTACACTGGGTTCCGGAGCTCTTGTTGCACTTGGCATTGGTGCCATAATTGGCGCAGGATTATTTGTAAGAACCGCTGCAGCTGCAGCACAAAATGCTGGTCCTTCTGTTACAATAGGATTTATTGTTGCAGCCATAGGTTGTGCATTAGCTGGACTTTGCTACGCCGAACTTTCTTCATCA
>NZ_JANPCM010000583.1:0-3201 GCF_031430955.1 Ferruginibacter sp. | reverse complement strand
AAACAGCGAGGCACAGTTAAGGGAAAAGATGAGTTTGTTCTGGCACGGGCATTTTGCATGCCGTGTAATTAACAGTTATTTTCAGCAGGAGCTTTTACAAATTATAAGAGAAAATGCTTTAGGTAATTTTAAAGACCTTTTAATTGCAGTAAGCAAAAGCCCTTCGATGCTGCAATTTTTAAATAACCAGCAAAACAAAAAGAAAAAGCCTAACGAAAATTTTGCAAGGGAGGTAATGGAACTGTTTACTATGGGCCGGGGTAATTATACAGAGAATGATGTTAAAGAAGCTGCAAGGGCTTTTACCGGCTGGGGATATAATTTAAGTGGAGAATTTGAATTTAGAAAAAATCAGCATGACACAGACAGTAAAACCCTGCTGGGCAAAACCGGCAACTTTGATGGCGATGATGTATTGAATCTTTTATTAGAACAAAAGCAAACGGCAAAATTCATTACCAAAAAAATTTATAAATATTTTGTAAACGAAAAAGTGGATGATGAAAAAGTGGAATGGCTGAGCAGCAGGTTTTATAAAAACGATTATGATATTAAAAAACTGATGGAAGATATTTTTACTGCCGATTGGTTTTATGAAGAGAAAAATATTGGCACCAAAATAAAATCACCCATTGAATTGCTTGCAGGTATAAGAAGGTTATTGCCCATGGAAATGGAGAATGATCAGTCGCAATTATTATTTCAAAAAACTTTAGGGCAAATTTTATTTTACCCGCCCAATGTTGCCGGCTGGGCCGGGGGTAAAACCTGGATAGACAGCAGCAGCCTGATGTTACGCTTACGTATTCCGCAAATTTTAGCAGCAAACGATATTATGGATATAAAACCAAAAACGGATGATGATGTGCAGGGCGGCATGATGGAAGCTGGCGCAAAAAAACTACAAGATGCAGTAAAAGGCGGCACTGCTAAAACAGATTGGGAACTGGTGGCAAAAATTTTTGAACAAACCCCCAGAGAAAAATTATTACAAAAAATAACAGATACCGTATTGCAAACAAAAGCGCATGTGAGTAATGCATTATTAGCAAAATATTTAAATAATGCCAGCAGAGAAAATTTTACTAAAAGCGCCATTGTTAATTTAATGAGTACGCCGGAGTACCAACTCAGCTGATTTACGATTTGAGATTTACGATTTCGGATTTGAAATGCACTTCTTAAATAAAAATAAAGTTTAAAAAATAGCAGTATTACCGATTTTAAGAAAATCTAAAATCTGCATTCTAAAATCTAAAATTATTCTCATGTTGATAAAAAGAAAAGAATTTTTGCAAGTTGGTTCACTGGCCACCGCATCTTTTATGCTGCCCAAATTTTTAAAGGCTTTTGAAAAACCAATGATGGTGCCACCGGGCAATAAAGTGGTGGTGGTAATTCAGTTCAGTGGTGGCAACGATGGATTAAATACAGTGATACCGGTACGTAATGATATTTATTATAAAGCAAGGCCGGGCATTGGTATTGCAAAAGATAAAGCTTTAATTGTAAGCGACGAAACAGGATTAAACCCTGCACTGGAAGCTTTTAAAGGATTGTACGATGATGGCAGTTTGGCTATAATGAATAGTGTGGGTTATCCTAATCCCGACCGCAGCCATTTTAGAAGTATGGATATTTGGCACAGCGCCAGTGCCAGTAACGAATATGTAAATACGGGATGGGTTGGCCGCTATTTAGATGCACAATGTAAGGGTTGCGATAAACCTACGCAGGCCATGGAGCTGGATGATGTGTTAAGCCTTGCATTAAAAGGCGAACAAAGCAAAGGCCTGGCATTTAAAGACCCTAAAAAATTATTTAACAGCAGTAATGGAAAATATTTTAAAGATATCAATGCTAACCATCAAACAGGCGAAGAAACGATAGATTACCTGTACAAAACCATGAGCGAAACTATCAGCAGTGCCGATTACATTTATCAGCAAAGCAAAACGCATCCTACCAATGAAGTTTACCCTGCTACTAATTTGGGTAAAGATTTAAAAACTATTGCCTCATTAATTTTTTCTGATATCAACACCAAAGTATATTATGTTTCGTTAGGCAGTTTCGATACCCATGTAAACCAGGAAGGCCAGCAAAAAAGATTATTTACTGAACTGAATAATGCTGTAAAAGCTTTTACAAACGATCTTAAAAAGAACAACCGTTTTAACGATGTACTGATGATGACCTTTAGCGAATTTGGCCGCAGGGTTACACAAAATGCCAGCGGGGGTACCGATCATGGTACAGCCAACAATATGTTTTTTATCAGTGGTGGATTAAAACAAAAAGGCGTTTTAAACGCCATGCCCGATCTGAATGATTTAAATGAAGGCGATTTAAAACACAAAGTTGATTTTAAAAATGTGTATGCAACAGTATTAAATAAATGGCTGGGTGCAGATGATAAAATGATATTGGGTGGAAAGTTTGAAACGTTGAATTTTATTTAAAAAATTAAATCCCTAAAAACAAAGGCTGTTCAAATTTGAACAGCCTTTGTTTTTTAAAAGAGATAAAAAATATTTTAACGAACACCATGCATCATTTTTTTCATCATGGGGGTTAATGCATACAGGAGTAATCCTGCAAGACCGCATAAAATTACAAACAGCATGAAGAAATCATAAAGATCTTTCAATTTAAAACCGAAAAATGTTGGGTAGCCAACTTTTACTAATTTTTCTTTTTCAATGGTTTCTAATTGTACTGTGGTTAATACAGAATCCGGAGCCTTTAATATTTTCACAAAATCAAGATTATTTTTTAATGCTTTTTCATAATCAATCGTTGTAGCAATCTTTTCTTTTGCTAATGAATATAGCTCCGATCCGTTTGGTAATTTTTCACCATCCAGTACTTTTTTCAGATCGATATTTTGTTTTTGCATACTTACATAAGCCTCTGTAGTTGGTGGCAGTAATGCACCTAATACACCGGTTAATACATAACCTCCTGCATTTCCTAAAAACCAAACTCCCATTAATAGCGAAGCAAATCTTTTGGGTGCAAGTTTTGCAACTAATGATAAACCTATCGGTGATAAACACAATTCTCCCCATGTATGTAACAGGTATAATATGATGAGCCAAATGATACCCACCTTTCCAGAGATGCCTAATCCTTTAACTTGTGTAGCAATTATCCAGTACCCAAGAGCAATTAATAATAAACCCCAGGCCTGTTTAACAG
>NZ_JANPCM010000582.1:0-3285 GCF_031430955.1 Ferruginibacter sp. | reverse complement strand
GCTTACACAAACTGATTTTCCAGATTTTGGAATGACGAAATTGAATTTGCATTATACTACTATGACGCAGTACGACCATACTTACAAAAATGTAAACGTGGTTTTTTAAAATTTCGCCTAAAGTATTTTTTAAATCATCATTTTCAAAAACCACGTTTACATTTTTGTAAGTATGGTCGTACTGCGTCATAGTAGTGTAATGCAAATTCAATTTCGCCATTCCAAAATCTGGAAAATCATTTTGTGTAAGCACCTGAGTAATTTCCCTGCAGCGGTCGGTCCTGAAATTAAAACAGATAACCACGTCGCCATCTTTGATGGTGGGTGTTTGCAGTTGGGTGTTAATTATTGGTTTTATAAATTCATCCGTTACCTTTTCTTCATAAGATTTTTTTACTGCCGCTAAAACATTATCTGTTTTTTCGCCAATGCCATTTACCAAACCATCATAAGCCAATTTTACTCTTTCCCAGCGTTTATCTCTGTCCATCGCATAATATCTTCCGGTAACGGTGGCAATTTTGCCTGCTGATTTTTCTAAATGATTTTGAAGGTCAGTTAAAAACCCCAAACCACTTTTTGGGTCGGTATCCCTGCCATCGGTAAAAGCATGTATCAAAACATTTTGCAAACCTTTTTGTGCACAAAGTGAGGTTAACGCTTTTAGATGATTAGTATGTGAATGAACGCCACCATCACTTACCAAACCCATTAAGTGCAATGGCTTATTATTTTGTTTGGCAAAATCAATGGCAGCAAGTAAAGTAGAATTAGTTGCAAATTCGCCGCTTTTTATCGCAACATTTATGCGCTGTAATTCTTGGTAAACAATGCGGCCGGCGCCTAAATTTAAATGGCCCACTTCGCTGTTACCCATTTGGCCTTCGGGCAGGCCTACATCTTCGCCGCAGGTAACCAATGTATTATTAGGATATTTATTGTAAAGCGAACTTACAAAAGGGGTTTTAGCATGCTGTATTGCATCGCTGCTTTTTACTTTGCCAAGGCCCCAGCCATCCATAATTATCAGTATAACTTTCTTATCTTTCATTTGGTAAAACTAAAATATTTGCAACTAATTACCTTGTATTTGCGACAAATACGTAGAAAATTTACTGACATACGGGCTGCTTTAACACAGCTTGGCACAGTTTTAGCAAAATGCATAGTAACCTAAAATACCTATAAATGAAACGATTTTTTACATTCCTTGGAGCTGCAGTTATGCTATCATCTTTTACGCTTTTTACCAGTATAGATGAAGTGGTAACAGCTTTGAAAAATGGTGATGCTGTACAGATTGCCCGTTTTTTTGACAATACTGTTGAAATAACTATGCCTGATAAAAGCAATAATTACAGTAAAAACCAGGCTGAAGTTGTTTTAAAAGATTTTTTTAATACCAACGGCATAAAAGGCTTTGATGTGATACATAAAGGCGAAAATGCCGGTTCGCAATATTGTATTGGAACGCTGGTTACAAAAAACGGTTCGTTTAGAACTACAGTTTTTATGAAACAAAAAGGCGAGAAACAGCTATTGCAGGAGATAAGATTTGAAAACAGATAATTTTCTATGGAGAATTATATATAAACCCTGGAATTTTTTCCGGGGTTTTCTTTTTATGTTTGCCCTTAGCTTTGTAATTATGGATTATAATCAACAATTAGATTTATTTATTAAAAATGCATTGCAGGAAGATATTGGCGATGGCGACCACTCCACCTTGTGTTGTATTGATGCCAGTGCAAAAGGAAAAGCAGTTTTAAAAATTAAGCAGGATGGTATTTTAGCCGGGGTAAAAGTTGCCGAAAAAATATTCAGGTATATGCAGCCGGATATTGTTTTTACTGCGTATAAAAAAGATGGCGATGCCATGCAGTTTGGCGATATTGCTTTTGATGTGGAAGCAAAAGTGCATACCATTTTACAATGCGAAAGATTAGTGCTTAACAGTATGCAGCGCATGAGTGGTATTGCCACATTAACCAAACTTTATGTTGATAAATTAAAACCCTTTAAAACAAAATTATTAGATACCCGTAAAACAACACCCAATTTTCGCCTGCTCGAAAAAGAAGCCGTAAAAATTGGTGGCGGTGTAAACCATCGCTTTGGCCTGTACGATATGATTATGCTTAAAGATAATCATATTGATTATTGCGGTGGTATTGAAAAAGCCATTGAAAAAGCTTACGATTATGTGCAGCAAAAAAAGCCTGATTTAAAAATAGAAGTGGAAACAAGGACAATTGAAGATGTAAAAAAAGTAATGGCGGTTGGAAAAATAAACAGGATAATGCTGGATAATTTTACACCGGAATTAATTACCGATGCATTAAAAATAATTAACGGCAAATACGAAACAGAAGCCAGCGGCGGAATTAATTTAGATAATATTGAAATGTTTGCTGCTACAGGTGTAGATTATATTAGCAGCGGTGCAGTAATTCACCAGGCAAAAAGTTTGGATTTAAGTTTAAAGGCAAGGCCCCTCTAAATCTCCCCAAAAAGGTGACTTAAAACAGTGTATATGACGAAGAAAAAAATAAGTTCATTAAGTGGTGTAGTTTACTCCACCAACCCCGATTTTAAATTGGAAGAAACCAGTAATGAAGTAACAGAAACATTACCGCCTTCTCAGCAAAAATTAAAAATATTGTTAGATAAAAAACAGCGGGCTGGTAAAAAAGTTACTTTAGTTGAAGGCTTTATTGGCAATCAGTCAGATGTAGAAGAGCTGGGAAAAAAATTAAAATCATTTTGCGGTACAGGCGGCGCAGTAAAAGATGGTGAAATAATTATACAGGGCGATAATAAAGATAAAGTGCTGCAATGGCTGCAAAAAAATGGTTATTCATTATCTAAAAAAGTGTAATTAATTTTTTTTGAAAAAAATTGTTTGTATGGTGATTGTTCTCTTATTATCAGCAGGTGTAATTGCTGCTGTTTTAAAATCCTGCGAAAGCTATTTTAAAATGGCTTCTTAAATTTTCTCTTCATTCATAAAATAACTCAATGCACCACTTGGGCATTTTTTGACCTGCTCAATAATTTGTTCGGTACTTGCCTTATCCATTTCTATCCATGGTGTACGGCGGGGATCAAATACCTGCGGTAAACCTTTAAAACACATTGCGGAGTGAGTACAAATTTCAGGTTTCCAAACTACAGTAACTTCCCTATTGGTGTACTTATGTGTTTTTAGCGGCATATAAAATATTTTATTTAACAACAAATCATAGGTAATTTACAAAAAAAGGCAAATTTTATTGTTATTTTTAC
>NZ_JANPCM010000581.1:0-2734 GCF_031430955.1 Ferruginibacter sp. | reverse complement strand
ACTGAGCAAAGTCGAAGTGTTAACTAAGCGGTTCTATAAACTATCTGCTTCAAAAAAATAATTCCTGTAAATTCGTATTCAACAATTTTAAAATGAAAAAAAGTATTTGCCGCATTTTGATCGTCATTAATTTTTCATTATCCATTATTCATTATTCATTTGCCCAGGACTCTTCTCATTTAAGAATATCTCTGCTCACCTGCACTCCCGGCGATGAACTCTATTCTATTTTTGGCCACAGCGCTTACCGGGTAATTGACAGCAGCAGTGTAACAGACATCGTTTACAATTATGGTACGTTCGATTTTAATGACGAAGGTTTTTACATAAAATTTGCAAGGGGCAAATTAATGTACTATGTTTCCGCAGCAAGGTTTGATGATTTTAAATACAGTTATCAAAATGAAAACAGGGGAATTACCGAGCAGGTTTTAAATTTAACTGCAGCAGAAAAGACAACTATCCAGCATTTTTTAAATAATAATTTAAAAGAAGAAAATAAATATTATAAATACGATTTCTTTTTTGATAACTGCACTACAAGGCTCAGGGATATCCTTAAAAAAAATCATGATTCTTCTTTTACCATAAATCCTGTAATGCCGGCGGGCACAACTTTTCGCCAGGCTATTTATCAATACCTCGATAAAGGCCAGCAGCACTGGAGCAAACTCGGTATCGATCTTTTATTAGGCAAACCCTGCGACGCAGTAATGACGGCAGAGCAAATGCAGTTTCTACCCGATAACCTGATGAAAAGTTTAGACAGTGCCAATCATCCAATGGTATTATCTCATCAAAATTTATACAACATAAATAATGGCGCTGTTAAAAAGCCATTTTTTACACCTTTTGTTGTTTTCACACTTCTGCTGATAATAATTGTTTTAATAAGTTTATTAAAAAATAAAACTGCCCGTACATTTTTAAAACTGTTCGACTGGCTATTATTTTTTGCAACGGGTTTACTCGGTATCATTTTAGTTTTTATGACAACGGCTACTGACCACAGCATGACAAAAAATAATTTTAATTTACTGTGGGCATGGCCAACACATTTCATCATGGCATTCTTCATAAACAGTCCACAGGGTGGTATGCATAAAAAAAGTTGGGTAAAAAAATATTTTGTTTTCACTGCTATAGCTTTGGTGATTGTATTATTAGCCTGGTTTTTTTTACCGCAGCATTTAAATCCTGCTTTAATCCCTTTCGTGCTGTTGTTAATTTATAGAAGTGCTGTAAAATCTATCGGCGTTAAATAGCTTAACTTCACTAACTAAATTATTATTATGGAAACTAAAACCATGGCGTATCAATCTGCCCAAATTTTTTACCGCATTACCGGCACTGGAAAACCTGTTGTACTTATTCACGGCTTTGCCGAAGATGGTGAAATATGGAATAATCAAATTGAATTTTTAAAAGACGGTTTCACCTTAATAATCCCGGATTTGCCAGGCACCGGCAAATCTGAATTAATTGAAGACATGAGCATTGAAGGCATGGCCGATTTAATAAAAGCAATTATTGTAGAAGAAAATATCAGCCAGTCAATTATTATTGGCCACAGTATGGGTGGCTATATTACATTAGCCATTGCAGAAAAATATCCTGAATTAATAAGTGCCTTTGGTTTGTGCCATTCCTCCGCATTTGCAGATAATGAAGAAAAAAAAGCAGCCCGTTTAAAATCGATTGAGTTTATAAAAAGCAATGGCGCTTACGAATTTTTAAGAACAACTATACCTGGTCTGTTTCTTAACCCAGAAGGTTATAAACCTTGTACCGATTTAATCGAAAAAGGAAAAAGCTTCACCCCAGAAGCGTTAATAAAATATTATAAGGCCATGATTGCCCGGCCCGAAAGAATTGAAGTATTGAAAACTTTTAATGGCCCAGTGCTATTTATTATTGGAGAACATGATAAGGCCATTCCTTTTGAGCAAAGTATGCAGCAATGTTATTTGCCCCCGCAATCTCATGTACATATTTTACGCAACAGTGCCCACATGGGCATGTTAGAGGAAACAGACAAAGTAAATGCCGCAATGCTGCAGTTTTTACAATTGGCAACCTAACTAATATTATCACCGATTAAACAACAAACAAAACCTTTAAACCGTTTTAACAGGTACCAGCTTTGCAAAAGGCAGCATTTTATGTTACTTTTAGGTCTTACATCGTATAACATCCGGGAATGAAGAAATACTGTATTCTTTTTATTTTATCTTTTTTATCAGTTAAAGAAATTTTTGCCACACATATATCTGGTGGGGAAATGTCTTACATATATTTAGGCCCAGGTACATCCCCAGGTACGTTAAAATATAGTGTTACATTACGGATGTACAAAGATTGCCACTCCGGAGGAGCAACTTTAGATGACATTGTAGTATTTACTGTTTTCAATACATTAACTAATGCTCAAGTAAGAAATATAAAAGATATTCCAGGTTCTCCATTAGTAACGTTGCAGAAAATACCTAACGACCCATGCATACCTGATTCAATAGAACAAGAGGTTTGTTTTTTTACAAGAACCTATACTACAATCATTGACGATTTGCCTGCTAATAGTTCTGGGTATACAGTAACATATCAAAGATGTTGCCGGGTTGCTGGTATGCAAAACATTACCTCTCTTGATGTGGGTGTTTCTTATTTTGCCAAAATACCCGGCAATAGTATTACTGGTGCCGAAACTAATACCAGCCCGGTATTTGGCACAAAA
>NZ_JANPCM010000580.1:0-2197 GCF_031430955.1 Ferruginibacter sp. | reverse complement strand
TTCGGCTGCAAGATATTCAAATAATCGCAGCACTTATAAATATAACTTAATCATTACTGTGAAATATATTGTAACTTTAATTATCCCCCCAGCCAGCTGAGCTTCTATTCTTCTTTTTTTTAAATGATAAATGGGTCTTATTCTTAAATCTGTTTGTTATTCTAAATGTCTGTTCAATGTGCCATAACTGTTTATAATATTGTAAAACGGCTTCTTTATTTGTGTGCTGTGCAGCTTGTCTAAATAACGGTAAATCTCGTTTGCTGAAAGCGTAATACCTTTATATTTTTACAGGTAATCAATGGTTTTTAATTTGCTTACAGTATATATTAATCTGGCAATAACTGAGTGCTTAAACAACACATCTTCAATTGCATCAAAACCTATTTCAGTAAAGAGTTTTCCTAAAACAATTTCTGAACCCCAATAATTGAACCTGGTGTATATTTTCATAAATAGATTGAAAATATTTTTGATCATCAACCATTATAAAATCCAGTGTAGTTTGTCCGCCGTAAATGAAGCATGTAATTTTTAGCCTGCTCTACTAATTTTTCAATAACTGAATCATCGGCAGCACTTCCAATCGCTTTTATCAACTTGTACCTGCCATTGCTCTTACTTATGATTTGAACACTGATTACCCCGGACTTATCCTTCTTTTTACGAAAAACCATACCATGAAAATACAAAAAACAACTTGGGGACACCCAAAACAAAAACAACTTTCCCTATTCAGCAAGGGTTACAGAGAAAGGGGAATATTTTTGAGGGGAAAATGATGAAGTCAGGAGTAAACCCGCCTTCAACAAGCTCAGGCTGACAGTGTATTTTCAATGTCCAATTGGTATAATACTTCTTCCAATAATTAAAATACGCTTATCTTATTAATTTTTTTGTACAGGACAGGCTAATTATTTTTTTATTTTATTTACAATAAATCTCAATTTTGCAAAAGCAATTTTTATTGTGCAATAAACCAACTTTTTTTATACAAAATGTTAGAAATTTAGTCGCTATTTTATCAACAAAAACAGCTGTTGGTACGGTTTTTGGCAAATATTATAAAAATCCGACAATATGAAAGCTATCTCATTTTTGGTTGCAGCTTGCTTGATTCTTTTTGTAGTAATTTTCACCATGATTACAATTTTGTTTATCAGTTTTTGATAATTTAAAAAGGCGGCAGTTTAATCTTGCGAATTCGCTTTTATAAAATCGCTTACCAGGTAACCGATTAATTTTCCTGTACTGTCATCCTTACGGCCATCTGCTAATTGTGTTGCGCCTTCGCATATGTGCAGGTACGCCACTTTACAATCTGTAGCAACAAAATTAATATATTGCCTTGCCTGCAAAGCACTGATACCGGCAGGGGTTGCGGCACTGCTTAAAACATTTTCTATACAATCCAAATCAAGTTCCACTCCTGTAAAACTATCTTCGGTAAAACCCGTAGCATGTGCCACCGCCTGAATAAAGTTTTTACGTTCGTGAATAAAAATTTCTTCAAAAGTGATATAATCAATAAATGGATTGTTGTGAATGTCCATTAAAATATTTTGAGAAATATTATTTTCATGCACACCCACAATGCAGTATTTACCCAGGTAGCCATCTTCTTCCGCATATTTAAAACCATTGCCGCTGTGCCTGCCTTCTGTTGCACCGTAATCAGTATGGGCATCTAAGTTTACACAATTTATTTGTGCCAGTGGAATGGTGCCAAACTTATTTAATCCTTTAGCAACGCCTTTTATAATGGGATAGGCATTGTTGTGGCCGCCGCCAATTACGATGGGTATTTTATTACAGGCTGCAATTACCTTAAGCATATTTTCCACTTCCTCATCAATAATATTTACAGCATGGCGGTAAGCTTCAATAAGTTCATCGGGATTGTAAGCATTACTGTCAATTAAAAATTTTAAATCTCCAAAATCAAAATGGCCAAGCAATAAAATATTATCTCCGGGTAAAAAATCGTTACTTTTTACATTTAAGAACGAAGTAAGAAAAGAAAGCCATGCTGTTGCAGTACCACCAATGCCATTATTGGCCCGCACACCAATATCTTCCGGAATGCCCAGCAACACATATTTAGCAGGGGATTGTTGTATCACATCCGGCCACTCCATATCTAACTTCAGATGCTGTAAACGCTCACCCACTTTAGTTTCAAAACGGCGAACTTTAG
>NZ_JANPCM010000579.1:0-2498 GCF_031430955.1 Ferruginibacter sp. | reverse complement strand
AATTCACCTCGATGCAACAGGAACATATCGGGTAACAGAAGATTGCGAAAGTCCTTCTGCCATGCAACATAAAAGTTGGTTCACCCTGTCACCTGCCATGGAATTTTATTATAAGCAACGCAATGCCGATTATAAAACATTACCGGCCTTTAAACCTGGCTGTGTGTACACCGAAACCGGCAAGGTAATGGAGATCATTTACCCTCAGGCCGATGCAAAAATTTATGTACCATTAGAAGTAAGCGGACAAAAAGGTAAAACTGTTTTTACTGCAGCACACCGCCGCAGCAGTGCAAAAATTTTCTGGAGTTTGGATGATAATTTTATTGGCGCCACACAAAAATTTCATCAAATGGGTTTAAATCCATCAGCAGGTAAACACATTATAACATTGGTAGATGAAAATGGATTGAGTGTGAGCAGGCAATTTGTAATATTAGATAAAGAAAATCATTGACCATTATAAAAACACCTCATCTTATAATTAAAAAAGATTTTGGCTAATTGAACTATAACTAAAAGCATTATCAAATTTCTCCTTACTTTTAAGCCCTAAAATAAATTGCTATGCCAATACGTATGGAAGATGATCCGCAGGATCAACAGGATTTTAATGAAAGCAGTACATCTGGAGGAAGAAGCAGCGGTGGAGGCGGTGGTGGTTTATTAAATTTTTTACCCCTTATTTTGGGATTATTCAGAGGCGGAGGTGGAGGCAAAAAAATTATCCTGTTATTAATTGCAGCAGCTGCAGCCTATTTTTTCTTTTTCAGAAACAGTTCGGGTGGTGGTTCAAACATTATTAAAAATCTCTTCTCACAAAGCGGATATAATTTTAGTCCCGAGCAATTTAAAAAAGCTAATGTTTACGAAGCATTGGCAGATGATAATACCAAAAATCCCTTACCTGAAAGTGTTTCATTGCTGCGTTTTGCACCCGACCGTCAGGATCAGGGTAAGCAGGGCAGTTGTGTTGCATGGAGCAGTGTGTATGCAGCAAGAACAATTGTAGAAGCAGCATCAACTAATCAAAGCGGAAACAATACCGCTTACAGCCCTGCATTTGTTTATAATCAAATTGGTTTAGAAGGATGCCAGGGTGCATACATACAAAACGCCATGGAATTTATGACTGCTAAAGGTGTGGTGCCTTTTAATACTTTCCCTTATGATGAGCAGGATTGCAGCAGGCAACCCAACTCATCAATGCAAAACAATGCAGCACAAAACCGTATGCATGGTTTTACCCGTTTAACAGATGGCGAAGGTGTAGAAGGAATTAATGTAAGGGCTGTAAAAGAACATTTGGCAAAAGATGCCCCTGTTGTAATTGGAATGATGGTTGGCGGAACTTTTATGCAGGATATGATGGGAAAAGAAATGTGGGCACCAACTGATGAAGACCGCAGCCAGATGGGCTTTGGCGGACATGCCATGTGTGTAATTGGTTACGATGACCGTAAACAGGCTTTTCAATTAATGAACAGTTGGGGACCAAAATGGGGTAATAACGGTATAGGTTGGGTGCGCTATGCCGACTTTAAAGAGTTTGTAAGGGAAGCTTATGGCATTGACCCAATGCCAAAGCGTGGCGCTGCGGTTAATGTTGCTTTTGAAAGTAATATTGGTTTGGTTAAAAATGATGATAAACAATACATCCCTTTAAAATTAAAGACTGCAAATATTTTTGAAACGGTAAATAAAATTGCAGCAGGTACAAAATTTAAAATAGAAATAAAAAACTCCACGGAGTGCAACATTTATATTTTTGGTCAGGAAACTGACGGCAGCAGTTATACTTTATTTCCTTATCCCAATAAAGATGATGCAACAAAAACATCCTTCTCTCCTTATTGCGGTATTACAGGTTACCGCTTATTTCCCCGTGGTAAAAGTTTAGTGCCGGATAATGTGGGCACTAAAGATGTATTTGCGGCTGTGGTAACTAAACAGGCTATTGATTGGTATTCGGTTAATAATGCCATTTCAAAAAGTACTCAAACTACTTATGCAGCAAAGGTTGCAGCAGCATTACAGCAAAATGCAGTTTCCAATGTTCGTTTTGCAACAGGTACTGGTGGCACTATAAATTTAAAAGCAGATAATGGTACACCCAATGCAGTAATTTGTATAGTAGAAATTAATAAATAAAATAAACTTTAATTAATTGAGAAATATTTTCGCCATACTTTTTTGCATGGTTACTTATTTAAGTAATGCACAAAAGCAGGAAAGTAAATTGTATAACCCCTGGGCCGATGCGGCAAAAGATATTGCTGCTGCTATAAAAAAAGCAAAGGCCGAAAATAAATATGTGTTAATACAAGGTGGCGGTAACTGGTGCAGCTGGTGTATTGAATTTGCCCGGTTTAGTAAAGCTTATGCAAAAATTGATTCAGTTATTAAAGCATCGTATGTGGTATATCATTTAAATTATAGTGAAGACAATTTAAACAAAAAAACTTTTGCCATATATGGTTATCCACAGCGTTTTGGGT
>NZ_JANPCM010000578.1:0-1890 GCF_031430955.1 Ferruginibacter sp. | reverse complement strand
GGATAAAAAAGATTTAGCCCATATCCGTTTTATGAGAGTAAATGAAAAAACCGGAAAAGAAATTAAATGGGAAAATATTGTAAAAGGTTATTTACTCGATAATAAATATGTGGTGCTAAGCGATAAAGATTTTGAAACTGCAGCGGCAGTTAAAACAAAAGTTATTGAAATAAGTGATTTTGTATTGCAGGAAGAAATAGACAGTATTTATTATGAAACACCCTACTATCTGGTGCCTGAAAAATCGGGAGTAAGGGCTTACGCATTATTAAGAGAAGCATTGCATAAAACCGGCAAAGCAGGCATTGCAACATTTGTAATGCGTAATAAAGAAGCTTTGGCAATTTTGAGGGTTTCGGATAATGTAATTATTTTAAATAAAATTCGGTTTAAAGAAGAAATAAGAAACACAAAAGAACTGAGCCTGCCTGCAAAAGCTGCTATAAAGCCCGGCGAACTTAAAATGGCGGTAAGTTTAATTAATCAATTATCGGGTAAATTTAATATCAGTAAATACAAAGACAATTATTCTTCTCAATTATTAAAATTAATAAAGGCAAAAAGTAAAGGTGCAAAAATTAATGCCCCTCATCTTAAAGTAGTACACAATAAAACTAAAGACCTTATGTCGCAATTAAAAGCAAGCCTGCAAACAAAAAATAAAAAAGCATCTTAAATGAGCCTGCTTAAATATAAATCAAAAAGAAATTTTTCATCTTCTCCTGAACCGGAAGGAATTGTAAAGAAAAAAAAATCTTCTTTATCTTTTGTTGTACAAAGACATAAGGCATCACGCCTGCATTACGATTTCAGGCTGGAGATAGATGGTGTGTTAAAAAGCTGGGCAGTACCTAAAGGCCCATCAATGAACCCAAATGATAAAAGGTTAGCTATGATGGTGGAAGATCATCCTTATTCTTATAAAACTTTTAAAGGCGTAATACCATCGGGCTATGGTGCAGGTATTGTAGAAATATGGGATAAAGGAGAATATACAGATATAGAAAGATCTGGTAAAAATATTGATGAAAAAAAATTGAAAGCAGGATTAAAATCGGGCAGTTTAAAATTTATACTGGAAGGGAAAAAATTAAAAGGAGAATTTGCACTGGTAAAATTAAAAAGCGATCAGGAAAATGCCTGGCTGTTGATTAAGCATAATGATAAATATGCTGTTGATACCCAATATAACAGCGAAAACGAAACAGCATCCACATCACCCATAAATAAATGGCTTGCTGCCAATGAAAAAACTAAAAAAAAACTTTAGTATTGATAAAAAGATCACCTAAAAAAAAGCTGGAGAATTTTATACGCCCCATGCTTTCAAAAGAAACAGATACAGCTTTTGATGATAAGGAATGGTTGTTTGAAATTAAATGGGATGGCTACCGGGCTATTAGCGAAATAAAAAATGGAGCAGTAAAATTATATTCCCGTAACGGACTTAGTTTTGACAATACTTATCCCACAATTTTTAATGCCTTAAAAAAAATATCTCATAATGCAGTACTGGATGGAGAGATAGTAGTGCTTAATAAAGATGGCAAATCAAACTTTCAGCAGTTGCAGCATTATGAAGAAAATAATGCAGTACAGCTTTATTACTATGTGTTTGATATTTTATTGCTTAATGGAAAAAACGTTTTCGAATTACCACTTATTGAAAGAAAAAAATTACTTAAAAAACTTATAAACAAAAATGACACCATTAAATATTCGGACCATGTAACAGGTACAGGTAAGGCGTTATTTAATATTGCTGTAAAAAAAGGCCTGGAGGGAATAATGGCTAAAAAAGCAAATAGCAACTACCATAAAGGAATAAGAACTGCTGACTGGTTAAAAATAAAACAGCACAAATCAACCGAAGTTATTATTACAGGTTAT
>NZ_JANPCM010000577.1:0-2765 GCF_031430955.1 Ferruginibacter sp. | reverse complement strand
CCTACAACTATTCTTGCGTATCAACATTATAAAACTTTTGGCGAACGCTTAAAAGATTTTCCGGTAACAGTAGATTTTATCAACCGCTTTAAATCTTCTAAAGAAAAAAAAGAAACACTTGCAAAATTAGCCGAAGGGAAAATTGACATTATCATCGGCACACATGCATTGCTGAGTAAAGATGTTAAGTTTAAGGATTTGGGTGTAATGATAATTGATGAGGAACAAAAATTTGGTGTAGCTGCTAAAGAAAAATTAAAACAAATAAGGGCAACGGTTGATTCGCTTACACTAACGGCCACCCCAATCCCAAGAACTTTACAGTTTAGTTTGATGGGTGCACGGGACCTTAGTATAATTAACACACCACCGCCAAACCGGCAGCCCATACAAACCGAAGTAATGGTATTTAATGAAAATGCCATCCGTGATATTATTTATTACGAAACGGAAAGAGGCGGGCAGGTTTTCTTTATACATAACAGGGTTAATGGCCTTGCCGAAATGAAAGGATTGATACAGGGACTTTGCCCCGATATTAGTATTGCTTATGCCCATGGGCAAATGGATGGGGACGAACTGGAGGATACTATCCTGGACTTTATGGATAAAAAATATGATGTACTGGTGTGCACCAATATTGTAGAAAGCGGCGTGGATATCCCGAATGTAAATACCATCATTGTAAATAATGCACATCAATTTGGATTGAGTGATCTGCATCAACTAAGAGGCCGTGTGGGAAGAAGTAATAAAAAAGCATTTTGTTATTTGCTGGCGCCGCCAATGAGTACGCTCCCTCCCGACAGCAGAAAACGTTTATCAACTTTAGAACAGTACAGCGATTTGGGCAGTGGTTTTCAAATTGCCATGAGAGACCTTGATATACGTGGTGCTGGCAACATGCTGGGTGGCGAGCAAAGCGGATTTATTGCAGAGATTGGTTTTGAAATGTATCAAAAAATTTTAGACGAAGCCATCCGGGAATTAAAACGCACCGAGTTTGCAGCATTATACAAAGAAGAAATTCAGCAGCAGGATGATTTTGTTAGCGATTGCAGCATTGATACTGATCTGGAAATTCTTATTCCCGACAGTTATGTAGAAAGTATTACTGAAAGACTTTCTCTGTACTCAAGATTAGATAATTGTGAGAACGAAAAAGATTTAGAAGATTTTCATGCAGCAATGACCGACCGCTTTGGGCCCATACCACCGCAGGTAGAAGATTTATTTACTACAGTGCGGTGCAGAAAATTAGCAGTGGAATTAGGTTTTGAAAAAATGTTTTTAAAGAATGAAACCTTAAAATGTTTTTTTGTAAGCAACCCCGACAGTCCGTATTTTACCAGTGAAACCTTTAACGCCATTTTACAATTTTTGCAAAAAGGCACTAATAAAGCCAAACTAAAACAGGTGGGCAAAAATGGGATTCTTGTGGTAGAAGATGTAAAGACTATGAACAGTTTGCATTTATTTTTAAAACGGATGAGGGAGAGTATTTCTGCTTAAATTTGGTCTTACAATTTTTTGCTTCCATAACTTATCTGCATGACTAAAAAAGAATACGGCCTGCTATCGCTTCCTGTAATTGTTGCTGCTCTTGGTTTTTTTGTTGATATTTTTGATCTGTTGTTGTTTGGCATAGTACGTAAAAGCAGTTTTGCAGAGTTGGGTTTAGCGCCTGCCGAAATATTATCGAAAGGAGAATTAACCATAAGCATACAATTAATTGGAATGGTGATTGGAGGAATTGCCTGGGGCATTATTGGTGACAAATTTGGCAGACTAAAAGTTTTATTCGGCTCCATCTTACTATATTCCATTGCCAATATTGCTAATGGTTTTGTGCAGGATATAAATACCTATATCATTATAAGGTTTATTGCAGGCGTTGGTCTGGCTGGCGAACTGGGTGCAGGGATTACATTAACCGCAGAAATTTTACCCAAAGAAAAAAGAGGTTTGGCAGGAACAATAATTGCCACATGCGGTGTGCTCGGCGGTATTACTGCGGCGCTGCTGTCGAAAGTTGTTACAGACTGGCGCACACTTTATTTTATTGGCGGTGGCATTGGTTTAGTATTGCTGGCTTTACGGGTATCGGTTGCAGAAAGTACCATGTTTTCTTCCTTAGAAAAAACAAAGCTGCAGCGGGGCAATTATTTACAATTTTTCACCAACAAAGAAAGGTTTTTTAAATACGCAAAAGGAATGCTTATTGGTATGCCGGTTTGGTATTGCATTGGGATACTTATTTTTTTGCAGATGAATTTGCAAAGCAGATGGGCATTAGTGGCGTTACACCGGGTAATGCAATTTTGTTTCAATACATTGGCCTGGGCCTTGGCGATATATCAGCAGGATTAATAAGCCAGAAATTAAAAAGCCGAAAAAAGGCCCTGTACTTTTTTTATGGTGTGTTTATTTTTTTTATTATTCTTTTCTTTACACAACACAATAGCTCGCCAGAGTGGTTTTATTTTATTTGCTCAGGTTTAGGTTTTGGTTCGGGCATTTCGGTTTTGTATATTATTACCAGTGCAGAGCAGTTTGGTACTAATTTAAGGGCTTCAGCATCTACATCCATAACAAATTTTGTAAGAGGCTTTACGCCTTTGCTGTTTTTAATTTTTAGTTACCTGAGGAGCTACGAAAATATTGGTTATATAAAAGCTGCCTGGATAATTGGCATTGGTGTAATGATAATTTCTTTGTCAGCTTTATATTTTACCAAAGAAAGTTTTGGAAAAGATTTAGATTTT
>NZ_JANPCM010000576.1:0-5452 GCF_031430955.1 Ferruginibacter sp. | reverse complement strand
CCCAATAAATTTTATAAAAATAAAGGCAGTCTTCAATTTGAAGACATGGAAACTGCCGTGGGCAACGATTTACCTACCTATTCAAACGGTGCTGTGTATGCCGATTTTGATAATGATGGAGATTTGGATGTGGTGGTAAATAATATTAATGAGCCGGCTTTACTGTACGAAAATAAAACTGTAAAAAAAACAGATAAAAATTTCGCAACAATAAAATTAAATGGTTCAGAAAAAAACAAAAATGCAATTGGTTCAAAAATTATTTTATTTACCGGCGATAAAATTGAAACCTATGAAAAAAATCCAGCAAGAGGTTTTATGTCCAGCATGGAAATATCTATGCACATTGGCATGGGTAAAGTAAAAGTTGATTCAGCATTTTTGATTTGGCCCGATAATTCATTTGAAAAAATTACAATTGACAGCTCATCACAACAACTTTCTTTTACTTATAAAAAAGAGTTACCCAAATTTAATTACAATAGTATAATTAATTTTTACAAAAATGTTTTAAATACTGCAATTGATATTACTGCTTCAACTGGCTTAAACTATAAGCATACAGAAAATGCTTTTAATGAATTTGACCGGGAGCCACTAATTCCTCATATGCTTTCTACCGAGGGGCCTGCACTTGCTGTGGCCGATATAAACAAAGATGGATTGGATGATGTTTTTATTGGCGCCTCCAAAACTTTTCACAATGCTATTTTTTTACAACAGGCAAATGGTAAGTTTATAAAAACCCTTCAACCGGAAATGGCTTTGGATAGTATGTATGAAGATGTGAGTGCCGCCTGGGCTGATGTAAACAATGATGGTAATATTGATTTAATAATTGCAACTGGTGGTAATGAATATTATGGAAACGATGAACATTTATTGCCCAGGATATATTTGAATGATGGGAAAGCAAATTTTAAAAAATTGAAAAATGCGTTTGCAAATATTGCTATAACTCCATCATGTATTATTGCCAGTGATTTTAACGGCGATGGATTTGTAGATTTATTTTTAGGAGGTAGAACAGTACCCTGGAATTATGGAGAGATTCCCCGTTCTTATTTATTACAAAATGACGGGACAGGAAAATTTATTGATGTAACCCTTAAGCATGCAAAAGAGTTGGCAAATACCGGTATGGTTACTAATGCTATTTGGTTTGATTTAGATAATGATAACGACAAAGATTTATTAGTGACATGCGAATGGGGAGGAATTACTGCATTTATAAATTCAGACGGGCAATTTGTAAAAAAAGAATTAACGGATAAAAAAGGCTGGTGGAATTTTGTATTGCCTGTAGACGTTGATAATGATGGCGACATTGATTTAATTGCCGGTAACCTTGGGCTTAACAGCAGGCTTCAGGCAACAGTAGAGCAGCCCGTACAAATGTACTTTAATGATTTTGACGATAACGGAAAAAAGGAACAGGTACTTACTTATTTTGTGAAAAATAAAGAAGTTACTTTATCCACCAAAGATGAATTACAGAGACAAATACCCATGCTAAAAAAGAAATTTATTTACGCAGCAGATTTTGCAGGTGCTGCATTTAAAGATATTTTTCCTGTTGAAAAAATTAATAAGTCCACCATTTCCACAGCAGATTATTTTGCTAATGCCGTATTGATAAACAATGGTAATTTAAATTTCACTACTCAGGCTTTGCCATGGGAAGCCCAGTTAACTTCTTACCGTGATGCCGCCATTGCAGATGTAAACAATGATAATTTGCCCGACATTATTTTAGCAGGTAATTATTACAGCAACACTATTCATACCGGTCGTTACGATGCCGATTTTGGGACAGTATTAATTAATAAGGGGAAGGGAAATTTTACCTGCGAAAATTTAAATCGTCTTATTATCAAAAGAGAAGTTAGGCACGTACAACCAATTAATATATTAAAGCAGCCTGCTTATATTATTGCAAAAAATAACGACAGTGTTTTAGTATTAAAATTTGCCGACACAAAAAAATAACTCCTACATTACCGGGTAATAAATTTTTGTAATCCACTTGCTGCTGTCGGTTTCTTTTAAGCGGTCGGTTATTAATGAATAAAAAGGAATTGCGGGAGCCATTCTTTTATAATCATCAGCATATTTTTTCATTTGAATAATAGCTTTTTCTGCCATTTCACTACCACCTTTTACTTCTGTTACTAAAATATTCCCTCTGCCCAGCATTCTTTTTTGTAAAATAGTTACTGAATTAGGTAATGGCTTATCAACAGGTATGGCAACTTTAACTTCAAAATTAATACTGTCTGTCTCATTAATATTCAACATGGGGTAACCAGTTTTTTTTGCATTATTATTTGCAGCGTAATTAATAAGTTTATCAACAAGGCTGTAAATAAATTGGTTTGTTGGATATCCTTTACTTATAGCAGAGGTTTGTATTAAAGTACTGTCCATAACCAATTCTTTTTTTATTTCAAAACCGTAAATATTTTCGGGGACTTTATAAAAGATTTCCATTTTATTTAGAATGGTCTGCATATCTGCTTCAATTTTTTTTGCCTTAAAATAAGCAGCTATTCTTTTAATGGGATTATAAGATGATGCCATTGCACCAACCCATTCCAAATTGGTAAAGTCTGTTCTTATTTCAATTAAAAAAAGAGAAGTAGAAATTGTAACCTTTTTGTCAGCAATGAATATGGGCATAACAGTGATATTACTGTTATTGATGGTGTAAACAAAATCATTCAGGTAAAAACTATCATTACTTATTTTACCCGGCCACCATTTTGCCACATTAGTTTTATCTAAGAGCATTCTGTTTAAACCGGTTCTGGTTGCATTAATACCAATGCTGCTTTTAAGTTTAATAATATTTGGAATAAACAGGTAAGCAGCACCTAAAACTAATAAAACAAAAACTACCAGGCCAGCAATTACTTTTCTCATACTCTAATATAACCAGTTTTAAAATTTATTTTTATAATTCCGCAAGATAAAAAATACCAGCTTACCAAACTGATTTCATTTGCCACAAACTTAAATTACTAAACTTACTCTTCCCTCCTTCACTGAATAATTCAATACCCATATCTTTTTCATCCGGAAAAATTTGTGCAGTAAAAGCGGCTTCGCCGCCGTTTACAAAAATTTCTGCAATGCTGTTATCAAAATAAATATGTAACTGCAGTTTTTTATTTTTTAAGGGAATTATTTTTTCAAAGCGGTGCATATTTTTAAAATTTTCGTTGAAAGAAGTGTTGCCGCTTTTACTCCTGTCGATATAAAATAATTGCTGTGCGGCATTATACCCTATTTCAAAATAATTATTTTCTCCAACAGCAATCTTTACACCACTTACAGCTGATGCAGAAGGCTCCAGCGTTACTTCCATTTCAAACTGCTTACTTTTAACTGGTAAAACTTTTCTATTTTCTACAGGTTCATTTTGCGATTGGAATATCTTTTTTCTTAACGTCGCTGCAACTGCAACTGGCTTTTGAATTAAAATCCATTCACCATTATCTTTTTTTACACTTAATGTTCTGGGTAAAGCCATGGCGCTTTTCCAAGGAGTGGCAGGAATATCGTTGGCGTAATTCCAGTTGTTTACCCAGCCAATACTTGTAGGTAAAACTGTTGCAGGCAATTGGTTGTAAGCAATGGCCGCATAATAATCGGGACCGTAATCGGGGCGGTAAATTTTATCAGCAAGGTTTTCGTTAGTAAATTTTACGCCATCAAATTCGCCAACAAAATATTGCATAGTGGCGTTTTGAGATGTTTGCAATAACCATTTCTTTTTACCGGGCATCCCTTCAACAGGTACTTGTGTTAAATCCGGGCATTCCCATACACCGCTGGTATCACCTGCCGGACCAAAATCGCTTAAGTGATTCCAGTCTTTTAAATTTTTAGAAGAATACAATTGCATAATATGCTCCACCGGAAACATTAATGCCATCACCCAATATTTTTTTTGTTGGTGCCAAAATATTTTTGGATCCCTGAAATCTTTTTTGTGCAGATCAAGCACGGGGTTGCTGGCATATTTTGTCCAGGTAATGCCATCATCTAAACTGTATGCAATATGCTGGCTTTGATTTACATTTTCAATATGCCCGGTGTACACTGCTACCATCGGCACTTTGCCATTCTTGCCAAAACCACTGGTATTATTTTTATCAACTACACAGGTGCCCGAAAAAATCATTACGCCATTTTCTTCCGGTATTGCAATGGGTAAATGTTTCCAGTGTATTAAATCTTTACTGGTAGCATGGGCCCACGTCATGTGGCCCCAAATATTTGCAAAAGGGTTATGCTGATAAAATAAATGATACACACCATTGTTATACACTAATCCATTGGGGTCGTTGCACCAGTTGGTTGCCGGCGAAAAATGAAACTGAGGCCTGTATTTTTCTGTGTACAGTTTTGTCTGTGCAAATGTTGTTATTGAAATTATCAAAGCAAAAAAAAGAAAATATTTTTTCTGTTGCATAAAAATAAAATTATTAGATAAAGAAAAATATCTCAGCGTGCCCTTACTAAGCACTCAGTTTCTTCTCCAGTTCCTCCAGCGAAACCCCTTTTGTCTCCGGCATTTTAGTCAACACCCAAATTAATTGCAGCACCATCATGCCAGCTAAAAAAGCAAATATTATCCACGGGGCATCTTTAAGAATACCATCTTTTTCATTTAAAAAAATAGGTGTTACTAAAGTTATTATAGCAGCAAAAACCCAATGCACACTGGCGCCGAAAGATTGGCCCAATGCCCGTATTTTATTAGGAAAAATCTCTGAAAGAAAAACCCATATTACCGCCCCTTGCCCAATAGCATGCGATGCAATAAAGAATAATAAAAACGTCATTAAAAACGTAGGGCTGGCTCCTGTTTTAAAAGCATAAGCCACCATAGATAAACTAATGATATATCCAATCGATCCAATTATCATTAAAGTTTTTCTGCCCAGCCTGTCAATTAAATACAAACCCACAAACGTAAAAATTAAATTGGTGCCACCAATTGCAATGGAGTTTAATAAAGATTCTTTTTCTCCTAAACCAATCTTGGTTAAAATTTCCGGCGCATAGTATAAAATAAAATTGATGCCGGATAGCTGGTTAAAAAATGCAATTGCAAATGCCAGCCAGATTATTTTATTATGCTTGGCGCTAAAAAATTGTGATGTATTTCCTTTAAAAGCTTCATGTTTGTTACTTTCAATAATAGCCGCAATTTCTGCATCAGCGTTTTCTACACCAATGTCGTTCATTATTTTTTTTGCAGCAGCTAAATCATTTTTTTTGCTGATTAACCAGCGTGGGCTTTCTGGCACCGCCATTACCATTACCGTATAAATTAATGCAGGTATTGCCAGCACACCCAGCATCCAGCGCCAGTCATTATCGCCACCAACACCTTCTAAAAAATAGTTGGAGAGATAAGCAATTAAAATTCCAAAAACAATAT
>NZ_JANPCM010000575.1:0-6884 GCF_031430955.1 Ferruginibacter sp. | reverse complement strand
TCGCCAAAATCAAAATGCCCCAGCAGTAAAATATTATCTCCCGGAAAAAAATCATTACTTTTTACATTTAAAAATGAAGATAAAAAGGAAAGCCATGCAGTGGCCGTGCCGCCGGTACCGTAGTTTGCCCTCACACCAATATCTTCCGGGATACCCAGCAACACATATTTCGCTTCGGATTGCTGTACCACTTCGGGCCATTCGCCATTTGGTTTTAAATATTGCAACCGTTCCCCCACTTTAGTTTCAAAGCGGCGTACTTTGGTAAGCGATAAAATATCTTCTTTGCTGTAAAACTTAAAATGTTTCATTAAGGAAAGTTAAAGAAATTATTATATCACTCTGCAAATCTTTTAAAATGGCAGTTATTATTGATAGTAGTTAATGATGGTTGTAAGTTCGGGTTGACTGAATCTTGGGGTATTACGGTAAATTTTAATTAAAGAATCAGCCTCACTGTTATTTTTATTTTTTAAATCAACAGCAATTAATTCTATATACCCTTTTTGGAAATTGGGCATATTTTTTACAAGTCTTTTCAGGCAGGATAAACTGCTTATTTTATCTTCCAGTAAATTGTAAGCTAAATAACGGTGATAATCTAAAAAAGGATCTTTATTTATTTGTGCATCCAATGCATTTACTGCTGCAAGTACTTTTATGTAATCCTTTTGTAAAAAATATCCGTCAATCATAATCAAATTCATGTTAGGTTCATCTGGAAATAATTCCTTAAACTCTTTTATAGCTTCGCTGTATTCACTTATTGTCAGGCGGGAGCAAATAATAACATTTATCAAAAGTGCAGTCTTAGTCTTTTTTAAATAATTAGGTAAAGTTTCATATAACTTTTTAGCTCCGTCAATATTACCCTTTTGCATAAGTACCCTCACCTCTTTTAACTCATTAATAGCTTTTAGTTTTTCATCCTCCGTATATTTATCTAATTCCAGCGACTCCTGAAAAAGACTGTTAAACATATTATGCATCGTTTCGGCAATTGTTTCGCCGGTAAGATAAATATAGGCATCTGCAATTTTACATTTGCCGCCTGCTTTTAATATTTCATAATCGTGATAATTAAGGCTTTCGTCTTTAGTTGTAAACATTCTAAAAATCAGGTGGTGTTTATTTTCCTTCACATAATGTTTAATAAATTCAAAATTATCCTGATCGCTTAAAGCCTTTACTATCTGGCTGCCTATATTTATCTTTTTTGAAACTCCTTCCGAAAATCCTTTTCCGTTTGCAGTATTGGGCAAATTCATTCTTTTAATAAATTCATTTTTATCAAAAGAATTATCCAGCAAATTGCCATCGCCTTTTTTTATGGCTGTTTCTATTTCTTTAGCAAAAGTTACAGATTCTTCTTTTGTTAATTGCTGTACTGGCTGCTTACATCCTGCAAACAAAAAAACGGCAATAAAAAATAAAGAGATACATCTTTTAAAAATTAGCTTCGCCATAAAATATATTTACTTTACAAGATAACAAAATATATTACTCTTTTAAACGGGTTTTCTTTTCACAAATAAAAAATGTAGCTTCATAAAAATTTATTTATGCGCTGGTTAAAAATATTGCTTTATTTACTGGGTGTTTTAATTATCGTTTATTTATTTGGGCCGCAGCCTGATACCCCAAAATATGCAACAGCAATGCCGTTGGTGCTCCCAACAGCCGAACTGGAAAAATTTATTGCCGCCAATGAAGCCATGCATAAATTAAGGCTCAATAACGAAGCAAGAATTGTTTGGACAAACGACAGCCTTAAACAAAAAACTGAATACGCCATTGTTTACATACATGGTTTTTCTGCTTCGCAGGAAGAAGGTAACCCGGTACACCGCAATATTGCCAAACAATTTGGTTGCAATTTATTTTTATCAAGATTGGCAGAACATGGTATTGATACCACGGAACAACTGATGAATCTTACTGCTGATAATTATTGGGAAAGTGTAAAAGAAGCGCTTGCAATTGGTAAGCAGTTAGGCAACAAAGTTATTTTAATGGGCACCAGTACAGGCGCAACACAAGCGCTGCAATTAGCCGCTACATATTCCAACGATGTTGCGGCGTTAGTTTTATACTCCCCCAATATTGCTATAAACGATAACAATGCATGGATGCTGAACAATCATTGGGGTCTGCAAATTGCCAGGCTTGTTAAAGGTGGAAATTACAACGACCCAACAGACGACCGCCCCATTTACAAACAATACTGGAACAAACCTTACCGGCTTGAAGCCATTGTTGCATTGGAAGAAATGCTGGAAACTACTATGACGAAAAAAACTTTCAAAAAAATAAAACAACCGGTACTTTTACTTTATTATTACAAAGATGAGCAGCACCAGGATGATGTGGTAAAAGTAAGTGCCATTAAAGAAATGTTTACACAACTGGCAACTGATACCATAAATAAAAGAGCCATTGCTTTACCCAATACCGGCAATCATGTAATGGCATCACCTATAAAATCAAAAGATGTGGAAAGTGTGGAGAGAGAAACAAAAAAGTTTTTGGAAGAAGTAATACATTTAAAAGTAAAAGAATAATTTCTTTGTGTAATAAATGAAAAAAATAATTCAAAATATATTTGGCTTAAGAAAAGATGTGGGCATTAATTTTTATATTGCCGATTTTTTTTATCGCAGAATATTAAGGCAAAATGCAGATACACCATGGGCTGTGCATTTTACAAGCACCGTATATTTTCCTAAAAATATTTCAAGAGGAAAAAATGTTTATCCCGGTGATTCTCCCGGTAATTATATCGAAGCATCGAATGGTATTTTTATTGGTGATTATACAAACATTGGCCCAAACGTTGGGATAATATCTGCCAACCACAACCTTGTAGATAATGCTATTGTTGACACCGCTTCTCCAATAAAAATTGGTAATTTTTGCTGGATAGGAATGAATGCTGTTATACTGCCCGGTGTGGAGCTGGGAGATTTTACCATTGTAGGCGCAGGCACAGTAGTAACAAAAAATTTTGCAGAAGGATATTGTGTGCTGGGCGGCACACCTGCACAGGTTATTAAACATTTAGATAAAGATGCCTGCAGCCAATTCAGTAAAACAAAATACGGAAACTAATTGTACGAAATAAAATTTGCCAAAAGATCTTTTCTGTTAATGGGCAGCAGTGTTTTTAAAATGATTACCCAGCTGGTCATTATTTTTTTATATGCCAGAAACCTTTCTTTTGAGGATTATGGTTTATACCAGTCGGTATGGTTGTATATAAATGTTGCCAGTATTATTTCATTATTTGGATTACCTGCTCTTATATTATCATCACCGGCTACTGCCATTACCGGGTGGATTAAAGAAAACAAAAAGTATTTTCTATTTTTTTTTGGACTGCTGAATTTTATACCGCTTGTTTATATTTTACTTGCAGTTACCGAGTACAATTTTACTACAAGAGTTTTATTAATTATTTTAACTGCTGTTCAAAATATTGCTATTCTTATCGAAACTGCAGCAATAAAGAAAGAGAAAGAAAAATTAGTGCTTACTACTAATCTCATCTTTACAGCAGGCTATATTTTGTGTCATTTAATTATCCTGTATGCAAACTATTCATTACAATTATTACTTACAGCATTAATTTTCATTTTTATTATTAAGGCAGCACTGCAATATTATTTTACAAGAGATGTTGCAACTGATAAGTTTACAATTCTGCCAAAACAATTAAACAGGCAATGGCTTTATCTGGGGTTAAATGATGTGGCTGGCGTAATATTTAAATGGCTTGATAAATGGGTAATATTATATTTTATTTCTGTAACACAATTTGCTGTTTATTTTAATGGCTCCTACGAAATACCCGTGTTTGGCCTTATGCTGAGTGCCGCAGGCAGTGTTATGCTGGTGGAAATGTCAAGACAAAATACCGCAATTGCCGAAAAAGCAAAAACACTTTTCAAAAGTTCTTCCCTATTGCTTTCGTCAATTGTATTTCCCTCTTTTTGTTTTTTATTTTTTTATCACAGCGAATTTTTCACATTGATCTTTAGTGCAAAATATGCAGCAGCTATTCCTGTATTTTTAATAAGCATTTTTATATTGCCTGTACGCATAACCAATTACACAGCGGTATTGCAGGTATATAACCGAACTGATCTGATTTTAAAAGGAGCTGTGTTAGATTTAATAGTTGCCATTGTATTAATGATAATTTTATACCCGCTTTTACAATTAAAAGGTCTCGCTTTATCATTTGTTCTTTCTACTTATATCCAGGCTGGCTATTATTTGTGGCATACAGGCAAATTAATTGACAAAAAAATAAATTACTTTTTTCCTTTTAAAAATTTAATTTTTATCATGAGTGTTTCAATTCTTGTTACAGGAATTGGTTACTTTATTTCAAGAAATTTTTCTACTGTTGTAAACTTATCCAGTGGAATTATTGTATGCCTTTTCGTAATTTTAACATTACTGTATAATTTTTATCGCACCAATAAAAAGGAAGTAACTTTTAAAACGGCAGACCAAAATTAAATGCCTGACTTTGCAATACTGTATTTAGAGAAATATAAGCACCCTAAAAATGGCAGCCACGTAAAATAATTAATCCCCATCAGCAGGTAATCAAATACGGCGAATAAACAAAACGAAATAATCAGGTATTTATCAAACCTCCGGGTAAATAAACCAATTATAAAAATAAATTCTGCGACAAAAGCAGATAAGTATAAGCAATATGCAAAAGCGGAATTACTAATCAGAAAAGTTATCATATTACTAAACCAACCACTGCTGTTACTAGCTAAGTAGGATGAGTGCTGCCGTAAAAGTATAGCCGACATTTCTTCTGTATTAAAAATACCTCCCGCTCTTATTTTCCACAATGCCGACGAAAAGAACATCAGGATAAAAATAATTCGTATGCAATGGATACGATAATAAAATCCTTTAACTGAAATTGTACAGAAGATGATCGGCACTAACATTGCGGCAACAAAGACTTCCACACTTACAAATGACATGGCGCAGAACAGGCTGCTGTAAATAATACTAAAAATACAAGTTGCAATTGCAATAACACGAACTCCTTTTTTATTTTTTACAACTGCATAAACCAATACAACAGGTAACAGTAAGAATAGTAAATCAAAGATTATTCTTACAAACCGGTTTTGTATTAAAAAATTTTGCAGGTTTGTCAGCATTATAATATTATGGCTAACATCTAACCTGTTTAAAAAAAATACAGGGTTAATAGAAGAAAACAGCAGCCCATGATAAAAATACCAGGAATAGCAAAGTATAAAACAAGTAAGATAATAAACAGCAAACTGTTTTATATGTTTATCAGTCAGCAACAAGAAAGGTTAATTTTTGTGGTGAAGAAACTGGTTTTAACGATTTGCCTTCCAAAATATATTTTTGTGTAAATACTGCAGTTTTTAAAACCGGGTAGCCAATTGTTTGCTGCAATAATTTTTTATACCATACTGTAAAATTGGTATCACTTACTGTATTAAAATAATTTGACTGCTGCATTAAACTGCCAACGCCGGTTTTATCCAATAACCCCTTCATCGTAAAAAAAATAGTGGAGTTGTTTTTAGGTGCTTTTGCATAATTTTCTAAACTTATCAAAAGCATATCTCTTTCTGCAAAATGATATTGGGAAATATCTAGTTTTGTATCGTTTATATAAATATGATAAACAGTTTGAGTATCTTTAATACGAAATACCGAACTAAACATACCGTATTGATAAACCGGTGTTGCTACAACACCCCACTTATAGTTTATAAAAATAAAAAGCACAATAAATAAAACAAAAGCAATAAATGCTGTTTTACTATACCGATATAAATTTTTAATAAACATTAAATAAACTGCTTTGTTATTTTTTGAAGGTATGAAAAATCAGATCCTGTATAAACTTAATTACCTACTATTTTTTCTCCAATAATATTAAACCCAAAAACTTCATCTGTAGTTATTCTTATTCCAGAATAATTCCTTTTACTAAACCAGCTTACAGCTTCTTCAGGAGTATGTTCCCATCTGAATTGGGGAGTAAACCAGTCTAAAATGGATACCATCATTTCTCTTACATTCTCTTTATTTCCTTTCAATCTTTTAATAACAAAACTAACAGGTAATATCGTACAACAGTATAAATAATATTGAAATTTTAATGGAAGTTTTGAAGTAATTTTTCTAATGAAGTTAAAAAGCTTGTGAATAAATTTTTTTCGTGGGTGATACAACCAAACACTCAACTTTCCTCCTTTTTTTACAGTTGCTTCAATACAGCCAAAAGAAAATTCCGTATTATTGGTATGAATCAAAACACCACTGCAATGCACAATGTCAAATACATCATAAGCCACCGGGGGAAATTGCACATCACCCTGTATAAAAAATACGCTGCGGTATTTATTTCTTACATAAGCAATTTCGATGCTGTTACTAAAATCCATTGCAATATTTGTAATGCCCTTTTCTGCAAGCAAACAATTTAAAGTGCCATTGCCACAACCTGCGTCAAAAATAATTTTTCCATTAAGCGTATCTATGGTTTCATTGGTTTCTTTTAAAAAACGGTTTAGTATGCCTTCAGCATCAGCATTCCATGTTTTATCTTCTTTGTAATCATATAAATTCCATTCCTGCGTAAAACTCTCTTTTGTTCTGCGATTTTTTTGTGCTGTCAATCGTATAAGTGCGCCATGCTCAGTAAATAATTTTTCTTTTTTTGTTGTGTAATCAGGTAAGTGCAATTGCAAAAAATCGGCATAATCAATTACTGCTTCAACATTCAAACGTGGGATACCTTTAACAATTGGATAAAACCAATTAGTTTCAGCAAATAATATCCCTTCTTCAATAATATCTACTGC
>NZ_JANPCM010000574.1:0-6461 GCF_031430955.1 Ferruginibacter sp. | reverse complement strand
TTGCCGCAGCTGCGGCTTGTTTAGTGAATAATTTTTTGCAAAAGTATTTTATGTTAGGGGGTATTCCAAATACGATTAAAGAAATTGTTAAAAGTGAATGAGTTTTTATGTAATATGGCTCATAAGCTGTTACAAATTTGTTATTATGGAAAAATTATTTTTATCCATCTATACTTTTATGAGACAATTTAATTTATGAGAAAGCTAACCTGCGCCTTACTTGCTTTAATTGCCAGTTTAATGTGTTATTCACAATTGGCAGGTAATGAGCTGCAACAACCCTTACGTATAGCTACTTATACAGAAAGAAAAAAAAATTGCGAAGTACTTTACATTTCTACAACCTATTCAAAATTTGATTATTTCGTTCCAGGTGAATTAAACTCATTAAACAACGCAACAATTCTCGCCATCGACCTTGTGTACACTGATTTCCCTGCAGGTCATTCTTTTAATTCATTAAACCGAAATCGGTTTTTAAAACTTGACACTATGCTGGCAGGTGTAAATTTAAAAAATATACCGGTAACATTATATCGTCAAACCAGGGCAAAAACAAAGCATGAAGCAGAAAAAGATTTTCATGGCTTTGTGATTTATTATAAAAAAAATACAGCAATACCAATGGCAGCAATAGATGATTTATTTGTCAATTTACCAAAAGACACCGTCGAAATAGAAGATTTATCACCAAAAAGCATTCTGGACTCTGCCGCTGCACAAATTTATATGACGGACGATGAGTTTATAAAAAAACTAACTGATACAGACTTTAATCCTGATACTCTTTCAAAAATAAAAGACGCTTTTCTGAAAATTATTGATTCAGTAAACACAACTTATTTTTCGTGTTACAGTAAATCACTGGAAGATAGTTTTAAATCAAACAAATTATTAAAAGTAAAAGTATATACTAAAGAGGTTATGGTTGAAAATGGACAGATTAACAAAAGTGATCTAAAATTTTACAAAAATTGTGAAAAATTTTTTCATATTACCGGTAAAGTTCCCGTTTACAGCCCATTAGCACGTTTCTATACTTTAGATTCAGTAGTAGAAAAAGTATTGACAAGGAACAAATGGAATAACATGATGGTATGTGCAGATGTTACAGGCAGTATGTCCCCATATGTTGTGCAATTATTAGTATGGTTAAAATTAAATGCCAACAATCAATCCCTTAAATATTTTGTAGCATTTAATGATGGTGATAATAAGCAAGACAAAAAAAAGAAGATTGGAAAAACAGGAGGTATTTATTCTACTCCGTCTTGGCAATATAAAGATGTGGCTAAAACAGTCTATACCGGTGTTAAAAATGGAAATGGAGGAGATACACCCGAAAATGATATAGAAGCATTATTATTTGGTCAGGATTTTTGCAATAATTGCAGCAACTTTATTCTTATTGCAGATAACAATGCACCTGTAAAAGATTTAGCATTACTTCACAAAATGAGTAAACCTGTAAAAGTAATTTTATGCGGAGTAAGCATTTTTATCAATACAGATTATTTAAATATTGCCCGTAAAACTGGTGGCTCTATCCATACAATTGAAGCTGATATCACCCATCTTGCTTTGATGAAAGAAGGAGAAATATTTGAATTTAAAGGAAGGCAATATAAAATTAAAGGAGGTAGTTTTGTTGACATTACTGTTATTAAAACTGCTTTATAGTCATTCGAATTCAATTTCAAACTTTTCTCCCAGCACTTTCAAATCCTCTACCACCGCATTTACCAGTGGAATTCCATCTTTCATTCTTATTATTTCCATTTCTCTTTCCGGATCTCCCGGTATTATAACTTTGGCTTCCCCTGCAACAGTTTTTGCACTTCTAAAACGTGTTATCCAGTTATCCATGTGTTGTTTAAATTCATCAGCAGTTCTAAAAGCATCAATACGCATTGCGCCAAAAAAATGTCCTATACCTTCGCCTGGTAAATTTTCGGGCATAGGCACATAAGCCGGAAAAGGTGGTACCCATGGCCCATAATTGGCACCGCTTAATACAGCAGAAAAAATATCTACAATGGCGCCTAATGCATAACCTTTGTGGCTGCTGTGCTCCCTGTCGCCACCTAACGGTAATAAAGAGCCGCCGTTTTTTAATTCGTTGGCATCAGTGCTTGGTTCACCATCTTTTGTTTGTATCCACCCGGTTGGTGCAGCTGCATTTTTTCTTTGTAAGATTTCTAATTTTCCGTTTGCAGCAGTGGTTGTGGCAAAGTCGGCAACAAATGCAGGCTCGGCTCCTGCCGGTATGGCTACTGCAATTGGGTTGGTGCCCAGCATTCTTTCTACAGAAAATGTTGGCGCTACTAATGCACTGGCATTCGTCATGGCAATACCAATCATATCATGCGGTAAAGCCATCATGGCATGATAACCTGCAATACCAAAATGGTTACTGTTTTTTACACTTACCCAACCGGTACCACATGTTGCCGCTTTATCAATAGCTACCTCCATAGCAAAAGGTGCTACTACCAAACCTAATCCTGCATCGCCGGTAACCACCGCAGTGGAAGGTGTTTCATGCGTAATTTTTATATTTGGCTTTGCATTTACCCGTTGCACCTGCCACAAACGTACATAACCTGTTAGCCTTGCAATACCATGACTGTCGATACCACGTAAATCAGCAGCCAGCAATGCTTTTGCAGCAATATCTGCATCTGTATTACTGCATCCCATTTTATTAAAAATAGCTGTACAAAAAGAATACAGTTGCTGGTAATCATATATTTTCTCCATCAAACAAAAATAGTTTAAATATTATTTTATTAAGAAGAAGAAAGGGAAACTATTTAAAAAGAAAAGCTGCTCAATTTAATGAACAGCTTTTCTTTTTCTTGCCCCTAAACCTATCAGATGAAAAATTTATTAATTTTCTGCTTCATCCATTTTCTTTGCTTTTTTTTTCTTTACGCATTTTTTTCATCTTTTCTTTTTGCTCCTCGTTTAAAATGCCCATGGTACTTTTTGCCTGCTCTTTTTGTAATTCTTTTAGTTTAGCTTCTTTTTGTTCAGCTGATAATGATTCGTTGTTTTGAATAGCTTCTTTTTTATCTTTTGCTGATTTCCTTTGCTCTTTAAGTTTTCCTTTTTGTTCTTTAGTAAGATCAAGCTCTCTTATCATTTGTTTTTTATTTGCCTTATCGCCTTTTTTTCTTTCAATTGTATTAGTTGATGAATCGGATTTATTTTCAGCTTTTACTTTTCGTTGTACCTGTGCAAACGACAGGGAAATAATAAAAGTTAAAAGAATAAATGCAGTTACTTTTTTCATGAGTTTATTTTTTATCTAAAGTAGATATAAAAAAGTAATCAAAGTTTAATGATGTATAAAATAAAATGAAAACCCCATCTTTTAAGGACGGGGTTAACAACGATTGCGTTCCGCAAAAAGGCGGAACAGATTTGCTTGCCAGCTTTATATAAAGTCCTCCCTTTCGGGTAGGATATTTTAGGAGGAGCTTATCTTAAGAAAAGAATTTCTCTGTATTTAGGCAGTAACCAATAAGCATCGTCCACCATTAACTCTAATTTATCTACACTGTAACGGATAACATCAAAGTATTTGCCTTTTACATTTTCGCAATAAGCAATGGCTTTATCCCTTGAATTTGTTAATTCATTAGCCTTTTTTCTTTCTTCGATCATTTTTTCAACTCCATCGCTCATTATAGCAATATGGTTGCTGATAGCTTCTACCAATTGTAATTGATTAGCATAAGCACTTTCTTTTAATCCTGCTTCTTTTAAACCTTTAATATTGCTGATTAAAACATTTTGGTATTTAACCGCAGATGGTAAAATATAAGTAGTAGCCAGTTCTCCCATAATCCTTGCTTCAATCTGCACTTTCTTTACATAATCTTCCAGCATTATTTCGTGCCTTGCTTCTAATTCTGAATGGCTGTAGATATCATTGCTTTCAAAAAGTTTTTTAGATTTATCGGTAATGTATGCATCCAATGCAAGCGGTGTAGTCTTTACGTTGGGCAATCCACGCTTTTCAGCTTCATTAGCCCATGCTTCGCTGTAACCATCACCTTCAAACAAAACTTTTTTACTGCTTACTACATACTTCTGCAAAATTTGCATGATAGCTACTTCTTTCTTCTCTCCTTTATCAATTAAAGCATCTACATCTTTCTTAAATGTTTTTAATGTTTCTGCAACAATTGTATTTAACACCGTCATGTTATTGGCACAGTTAGCAGAAGAACCTACTGCACGGAACTCAAATTTATTTCCTGTAAATGCAAATGGCGATGTTCTGTTTCTGTCGGTGTTATCCAACATTAATTCAGGAATGCTTTTATGAATATCCAGTTTCAGCATGGCTTCGTCCTGCTCATCAAATTTACCGCCAACCCTTGTTTCTACCTGCTCTAAAACTGTGGTTAAATATTTACCGATAAATGCAGAAATAATTGCCGGTGGCGCTTCGTTTGCGCCAAGGCGGTGGTCGTTTCCTGCACTGGCAATTGATGCCCTTAATAAATCGGAGTAATCATGTACTGCTTTAATGGTGTTAACAAAAAAGGTTAAGAACATTAAATTAGTTTTTGGCGTTTTACCCGGCGCTAATAAATTAACACCCGTATCGGTTGCCATACTCCAGTTATTGTGCTTACCACTTCCGTTAATGCCGGCAAAAGGTTTTTCATGCAATAAAACTTTTAGATCGTGGCGCTTTGCAACCCTGGTCATAATGTCCATCAGCAAAGTATTATGATCAACTGCCAGGTTTGTTTCTTCATAAATCGGGGCACATTCAAATTGTGCAGGAGCTACCTCATTATGCCTGGTACGTAATGGGATTCCCAGCTTATATGATTCCTGTTCAAAATCCCTCATAAATGCGTATATGCGTTCAGGTATGGCACCAAAATAATGATCTTCTAATTGTTGTCCTTTCGCCGGTGAGTGACCAAAGAGGGTTCTTCCGGTCATGTTGAGATCCGGACGAGCATTATACAAGGCGGTATCCACCAAAAAATATTCCTGTTCCCAGCCCAATGTGGCCGTTACCTTGGAAATGTCTTTGTCGAAATATTGACAAACCTCTGTGGCTATTTTATCTAAAGCAGAAAGTGCTTTTATCAAAGGTGTTTTAAAGTCGAGCGCCTCGCCTGTGTATGAAATAAAAATTGTTGGAATACAAAGTGTGTGTGCATAGACAAAAGCCGGGGAGGAAGGATCCCAGGCAGTATACCCGCGTGCTTCAAAAGTATTTCGAATTCCACCGCTCGGAAAAGATGATGCGTCGGGTTCTTGCTGAATGAGTTGTTCCCCGCCAAAAGTTTCCATGGCACGTCCGTTTTCTAAGGGAGTGAAAAAGGCATCATGTTTTTCTGCGGTTGTTCCTGTCAAAGGTTGGAACCAATGCGTGTAATGGGTTACACCCTTTTTCATGGCCCAGGCTTTCATACTGTTTGCCACTTGGTCGGCAATTTTGCGGTTAATCTTTGTTCCGGTTGTTCCCGCGTTCATAACACTCTCAAATGCTTCCTTGCTGAGGTATTCCCGCATGGCATCATGTCCAAAAACATTGGCGCCAAAAAGTTCGCTTACTTTTTCAGATTGAAATTTTACATCAACTGGTTTTCTGGAAAGAACCTCTTCTAGTGCTCTAAATCGGTGGATGGCCATATTCGTCTTTTTTTACAATACCCCCATAAATTTCGGGGGTAAGTCTGTTAATACTTGAAATAACTTGACGAAAGTATGAAAAAATGGGGGGTCGGACGAAAAAAATGAGTTAAAAACTTTTAAACACAAAAAAAATGTCCTCAACCCGAAACTTCGGGGTAGAGGACATTGTAGATGAGGATGTTAGTTATTCGATTATAAACTCAAAAGGAAGTCGCGCCTGAATCCCTTTCATGGTGTTTAGTTTTCGGAGGGTCATAAGAATAGAGTAATTCTCGCCCAATTCGTTCTTTAGGAATGTACGGGCCTTTTCATCGCCCTGTCCTTTTAGTTCGTTCATCAATTCTTCAAACGGCTCTTTCTGTTTTGGGAGGGACAGTATTTTATACTCAGTTAGTTTAAGCTTTTCTGCAGCGTATTTAATAGCATCCTTCAAGCCGCCGAGTTGGTCTACTAATCCTAGATTCATAGCATCCATCCCACTCCAAACTCTTCCCTGTCCAATACTATCTATTGCAGCGAATGACATTTTTCGCCCACTTGCAACGCGACCTACAAAAACTTTATAGATGCTTTCAACCCCATTTTGAACAACCAATCTTTCTGATTCAGAAACCGATCTGAAGACGCTTCCCATATCAGAGTGTTTGTTGGTGTTGGCAGTATCAAACGTAATCCCAAACTTATTAGTGAAAAGATTTCTAAAATTTGGGAGGAGACCAAAAACGCCAATGGATCCGGTGATAGTATTTGGTTGGGCGAATATCCGATCAGCTCCGCAAGAAATGTAATAT
>NZ_JANPCM010000573.1:0-3709 GCF_031430955.1 Ferruginibacter sp. | reverse complement strand
TTGTATTTCATGGTGGCAGCGGCTCACCGCAAAATCAAATAAGAGAAGCCATTGGATATGGTGCTATAAAAATGAATATTGATACCGATATGCAGTGGGCATTTTGGGATGGTGTTTTAAATAATTATAAAAAGAACGAAGCGTATTTACAGGGACAGTTAGGTAATCCCGATGGTGCCGATGTACCCAATAAAAAACATTACGATCCAAGGGTTTGGCTACGTAAAGGAGAAGACAGTTTTATAAAAAGATTAGAAGTGGCGTTTGAAGATTTGAATTGTATTAACAGGAATGCATAAATGGTTTAGGGTTTAGAAGTTTAGAGGTTTAGTTTGAAAAAAAATTAGAAGTTTAGTTTACACTCCTAAACATCTAAACCCCTAAGCTCTAAACGTCTAAACCCTAAACTTCTAAACCAATATTACTTCTACACTCAAAAAACTATTACGACTATGAGCCAGAAGAAAGAAGAAGATTTTGAAATAAACCTTACCGGCGAAGAAGGTGATTCGGAAGAAATGAAAGCCAGCTGGTTTAAGCGAATAAAAAAGGGTATCCTTACCAGTACTAAAGATAAAAAAGATGCACCCGAAGGTTTGTGGAGCAAATGTCCCAATTGCAAATACACCTGCACCATTTCTGAATTAAGCGAAAATAAATTTGTATGCCCTAAGTGCGAATACCACCACCGCATAGGCAGCGAAGAATATTTTGAAATTATTTTTGATGATAACCATTACACCGAATTATTTGCCAACATAAAATCGAAAGATTTTTTAAATTTTGTTGATTTAAAACCTTACAACAAACGGCTGGAAGAAACCTATGCCAAAACCGACATACACGATTCTATAACGGTGGCGCATGGCAAAGTAAATACCAACGACATGGTAATTGCCTGTATGGATTTTGAATTTATTGGTGGCAGCCTGGGCAGTGTAATGGGAGAAAAAATTAGCCGTGCCTGCGATTATTGCCTTACCCACCGCATCCCTTTTATGATCATTAATAAAAGTGGCGGTGCCAGGATGATGGAAAGCGCCTTTTCCCTGATGCAACTGGCAAAAACCTCCGGCAAACTATCGCAATTAAGCGATGCACAAATACCTTACATCTCTCTTTGTACCGACCCTACATTTGGCGGTACCACCGCATCTTTTGCCATGCTGGGAGATGTTATTTGCGGCGAACCCGGCGCCCTTATTGGCTTTGCCGGCCCACGTGTAATTAAAGAAACCATTAAAAAAGATCTGCCCGAAGGTTTCCAACGCAGCGAATTTTTATTAGAGCACGGTTTTTTAGATTTTATTATTCCCCGAAAAGAATTGAAAGAAAAGCTGGCCACGTTGCTGTTATTATTTAAAGGTTGATTGCGGTTGTAGTATTATGTATGTTACATTTTTAAGGTAATTTTTTAAGTAGATGCCTGCATTTTTAGCTGCCTGTAAATACTATAAGTCCGCTGGATTATTTTGAATTGTATTTGCGCTGCTCTAACCCGGTAGCCTTTTTTTTCAACGCTTTAAAAAACAACTATTATGCAAATATTTGTTTATGCAAAGAAGTAGTGTATTTTGGCGTAATGTTAGGAGACCATCATTCTTAATACTATTGAGCTCTATTTGCTTCTCCTGTAACTACAACAAAAACTCGTCAGACAAAGGGATAAATTCATCAATTGACAAAGTTTCATTGGTTGACACAACATCCAAAATAAATATCCCTGCAATTATACTTGACACTTTCATTTTACATCCAACAGGCTATGCGGACATTTCTCAATTTAATGACACGACTATTAACGGAATTAAACTTAATGACTGCAACACAATTGAAAAACTTTTTGGTGACAATTATATTTTACTACCAGACATAGATGATTTGCCAAGCATTCAAATACTCAACAATAAAGAATCTCAACTTTTGACTATGTATATGTGGAATGGGAGTTCAAAATGTGACTTTAGCCAATTTCAAGTAGTACTCACTTCAACAAATAAAAAGTATTTATAAAAACCATTCAAACTAACCTTAAACAACTTTAAATCAGGCAAGACTATTTATTTAGGAATAACTTCCGACCAACTTAAATCAAAGATTGGAAAACCAAATGAAATAAGAAAAGAAAAAGGGCTTATTATTTTTTCTTATCAGCAATTTAACGACCTTTATTTTGCTGACTATTATTTCAAAACTGACAAGCTTATAAAGTTTCGTTATGGCAATGAATATCCGTAAAGCACTACCCCCAACATCAAGGGCTTTGCTGAAAGTGCGTTTGGACGTTGAAGCAATCAGCTGGCTTCACTTTTATTTTCCTGGTCGTACAATCCGGTAAGTAAACATTAAATTGCGTCGAAGTTTTCCATCCGCCATATAAAAAAAAAACTCATGATAAAAACTACTACTGCTTTACTTTTCTTTATTCTCTGCTCCTGCACCATTGCTGCACAGGACATTTCAAAAACCATTGATGCAAAAGCATTAGCCATTCAAACTAAATTAGTAGAGTGGCGCAGGCATATTCACCAAAACCCCGAGTTAGGTAACAGGGAATTTAAAACCGCTGCATACATTGTTGAACATTTAAAATTGCTGGGATTAGAAATACAAACCGGTGTGGCAAAAACAGGTGTGGTAGCCATTTTAAAAGGTGGCAAACCCGGCCCCTGCATTGCATTGAGGGCAGATATTGATGCCTTGCCTGTAAAGGAAAGAGTAAATCTTCCTTATGCTTCAAAAGACAGCACCGATTACTTGGGCCAAAGAGTGCCGGTAATGCATGCCTGTGGCCATGATACTCATGTGGCCATGCTGTTAGGCACAGCCGAAGTTTTAGCCAGCATGAAAAAAGATATTGCAGGTACGGTGAAATTTATTTTTCAACCGGCAGAAGAAGGCCCGCCGGGTGATGAAGAAGGTGGTGCTCCATTAATGGTGAAAGAAGGTGTGATGGATAACCCAAAAGTAGATGTGGTATTTGGCATGCACATCGAAAGCAATATACCCGTGGGGGAATTGCAATATAAAAGCGGTGCATTTATGGCATCGTCTGATTGGTTTTCGATAAAAGTAAAAGGTAAATCGGCACATGGTGCACAGCCATGGTTAAGCGTAGATCCTATAAGTGTATCGGCACAAATTATTGAAGGGCTGCAAAATATTGTAAGCCGCCAGATGGATCTTACCAAAGCGCCTATTGTAATTACGGTGGGCAAAATTCATGGTGGTGTAAGAAATAATATTATACCGGAAGAATGTTTAATTGACGGCACCATAAGAACATTAGACAGTAAAATGCAAACTGACGTACATCAAAGAATAAAACAAACTGCCGAAAAAATTGCAGAAGCCAGCAATGCCATTGCCGAAGTAAAAATTGATACTAAAACATAGTAACCTACAACACACCTGCATTGGTAGATAAAATGATCCCTTCTTTACAAACTGCCGCCGGAAAAGAAAATGTACGTGCAATGGAATGGGTTACCGGTGCCGAAGACTTTAGTTATTTCGGTACCAAAGCCCCCGCTTTCTTTTTTTATATTGGCGGCATGCCTAAGGGTAATGATGCAAAAAATGCGCCACCACACCACACCCCCGATTTTATGGTTGACGACAGTAAATTGTATATAGGTGTAAAAATTTTTTGCCAGTTGGTGATGGATTATGGAAAGATGAAATAGGGTTTGATTTAAATATTTTTTTG
>NZ_JANPCM010000572.1:0-9910 GCF_031430955.1 Ferruginibacter sp. | reverse complement strand
TTCCCTCATATACTGCAAGATATAATGGAGATTTATAAGCTGGTGTAAATTATTATTGGCATTATTTTTCTTGCTGCCGGTTCATTTCTTAAATGGCAATACACACCGGCTCCATCATGATGTAAGGGCATGCAATCAATTTGTACAACCTTTCTTCCGGTAAATGTTTTTTCTAATATTTGTTTTGCTTGTTCATCTCTTTGCTTTAATTCCAACGGCAAACCCTCTTTCCAAAAACGGGCAGTTACAATTCGTGTACCACCCAGGTAGATAATAAATGCCGCAACGTTACATCTCCCAATACCGGGTGCATTCCTTTTTTATCCAAATCGGTTTCGGTTAATTGTAAAGATGTAAACCAAATTATATTCTCTTTTCGTATAGCTGCAAATTCATTTAACAATTGTTGTAAAGATTTATCTTTACTTTCTTCGTACATGGCAACACGGTTCCAGCGCTCAAAGGTTTTTGTATTACCAAATTCAAGAATCATTTTTGCCCTTGCCGTCCAGTCAGTTTTTTCTCCGTGTATTAAATGCCCAACAACATCGTAAGGTGAAAATGTTTCGGGGCCTTCGTTATTAATTATCCAATCATCACTTAAACCTTCAAGTAATGCGGTAAGTACAGCGGGTGTTCGCTCTAAAATTTCTATGGCTTGTTCAACTGTATATTTCACGGCAATAATTATTTTTTCTTTTTAGATGCCTTTGCGATTTTATTATAATCTAACGCCAGCTTTATCCAATACTCTAATTTCTTTTTTGTATTTAATGCTGCTATATCCACAAACACATAACCCTTCATTATTTTACCTGTAAAATCCATTGGCATGCAGCCCTCTTTTTCCATCACTTTATCATACTTTACAGGATCAAGCCTTACCATCAATCTTTCTTTTTCTACTCCCACACACATTTTATCGTTTACCATAAAACATAATCCGCCAAACATTTTTTTCTCTTCGGTTATGTTGTGGGTTACGGCAATTATTTCTCTAACCCTGTCTGCTAATTTTTCATTATAAGCCATAAAAGATTATTTTGTTTGCGGCACACTATGCAATGCAACACGGTTGCCTTCAGTATCAATAAACACCGCCATGTTTCCATACTCCGGGCTTATTGCTGTTTTTGGTACCATAATTTTTCCACCTGCAGTTTCAACTTTATCTAAAACATTTTGTACATCGGGGTTTGCATTTAAATAAATTAAAGGGCCGTCGGTTACTGATGGTTTGTGAAAACCTCCGCTGTCAACCAATGCGCCTCCAACCTGCGTCATCATATCATCTAATGGAAACATACGCATTTTAATATTAGGCATTTCCACTGGTATCATACTAATACCGAAAATTGTTTCATAAAATTTTTGTGCCCTGTTAATGTCTGTTGTTGGTATTTCAAACCAACTGATTGCGTTTTGCATGTTATTTTATTTTAGGTATTAATAAATTTATTCCGGCATGTTTTGTTTTTGCCATTCTACAAATACATTAATTAAACTGTCGCTTAATGGTGGCTTTTTATTTTTCCAGGGCATGAACCTGGCATCGCTTTGCGGTAATTTTATCCTTACAATAATATCGGCAATATGATTTTTTACTGCATCGTAAGTATTTAGCGGCTCCTTTCTTCCCGCTGAAGGAAAATGGCAAGGCGTACAACTTGCCTGCATAACAGGCATTACATCTTTACTAAATGACACCACAGGGGTTTTTGCCGCTTTTTTACTGCTGCTGCAATTTTGCAAAATTACCAGGCAGCAAAAGCCTGCTGTAACTAAAAATATTTTCTTCATAATTATTATATTTAAATGAAAATAATTTTTATTGCTTTACATAGAGTTGATCATTGCAGGTATCATTCTTTACTTTATTGTGCCATTCACTCATGCCAAATTCCATATTGGTTATTTTGGTAAAACCTTTTTGCATTAAAATATAACTTGCCATGGGGCTGCGGTGGCTATGGCTGCAATACACAATTATTTCTTTGTTTTTATAAACAGCTAATTCCAATATTCTTTTTTCTAATTCCTGTACAGGAATATTTACAGCACCGGTAAGTTTACCAAATTTATCGGGTGCTGTACCATTAAATTCTTCGGGTGTACGAACATCTAACAGTACAGTATTTTGTTTACCAATACCATCAATATAATTACAAAGAGCTGCAGGGGTTATGTTTTTAATATGCACAGTTTTTTGGTCAACCATATCCATCATACAACTATTACACTGGCCCGGGGCTTTATACACAGCTGTATCACAATTTCTTCCGCAAGGCATACAAACATAATTTAAATCAGATTTGGTAATCTGTTTTCCTGTGCTGTTTGCATTACTGCAACTTTCAATAATAAAAACCTGACTTACTAAAACCAGGACTGCGGCAAATAATTTTTTCATTTTTTTATTGATTGATATCTTTTCCTTCTTTCAATTTTACAATTTGTCCTTCCAGTGTTTTTTTAGCAGCATCATTTGGCGCCTGTGCTATTGCTTTATTGGCATATTTTAATGCATTTTTAAAATCGCCTTTGGCTGAATAACCATTTATAAAACCGTTGTTAACTGCAAAAATATCGCCGTATCTTTTTTGCGATGCATTAAATACTTCCATTGCTTTATCTGTACGTTTTTGGGTTATTAATATTCTTCCATAACCTGCATATTGGTTTGCAGTTGCAATTAATAAAGCTTCTTTCATAGTTGAATCTGCTTCGGGCAAGCGGTTCAATTTTTCGTATGCAGTAGCAAGATTGCGTAAAGTGATATAAGTTTTTTGTCCGCCAATACCATCAATGGCTCTTTTGCTCCATACTAATGCTTCATCAAGATTTATATTTTTATTAAAACAAAACTGTGTAGCCTGTAAAATATTAGATGGAATAAAACCTTTCCGGCTGTTTAGTTCTTCCCTTATTCTTGCCAGCACAATATTATCTGCATCAACCTCTACTTTAAAAAGTACCGATAATTTTTCCCACTGCATAGCAATAACACAATACTTTTCTTTGTGCTCAATAAACTCATACTTTAAATATTCTACACTTTTATCCAGTGCAACAGGTTTTACATTTACCCTTAAGGCATCATATTTTTCATCATAATAAAAACTTCCCCAGGCATCTGTTTGAGTAGAAAATATTATAGTAACATTATCGGCTCCCATCGCCATAAACAAACCATAACTGCCTGCTTTAAGTGGCTGGCCTTCTATTTTTACATCATGTTCAAAAGTTATAACAGTGTTTTCGTTTGCCCCTGCACGCCATGGCGATGTATTTTTATTCGTAATAAAATTTTGTGTTGTAAAGCCATAAGTAACCGCATTGCCATCGCCCCAAATTTTTCCTTCCCGCTTATTTACATCGGGCCGGCTGTATTTAATGGTGATGGATGTAATACCCACTTCTTCGCTGATGGTTGCCCTGGGGTTGTTGGCAGATGGTGGCATATCTAGTTGTGCAAAAGAATGGGCGGCAATAAAAATTATTGCAATAAGCAGGCGTAGTTTTTTCATTGTTATTTTTTATTTTATGGAGATAAATTTTTATTTATTTTATCCTGGTAAAAATATTATTTACCCTTTTATTTTTCTTCTGTATTCCAAATCATATTCAGTACTCCAGGTTGCACCGTTATCTTTACTAATTTCTCCATGCTGCCTTAATTTATTGGGGCCTAAATTAGTAAAAGTCATTTTACGAATAGCGATAGTGTCTTTGCTAAAATTAAATGGTGTAGAGGAGTAAATGATCTGGTTATTTTCAAATTTTCCCTGCAGGTATTCGTTGCTGCCACCTGCATTATCCACCCATGTTTGCTGCCATTGTTTAGTGGCGGCATTGTAGGTATTAAAACTTTTTCCTGCATAGCGCAAGCCCTGTTGTATGGAGGCGCTTGTCCATTCTTCTAAAATAATACAACTGTCCAATATCACACTTATTTTACTGTCGCCAACTTTTTTTCCGTTATTGTCAAAGGCTTCCCACTCACCAACCCAAAAATCAAACTGGCGGTAAACAGGATTACTGCAGGGAAGTTTTTGTGCCTGTAAAATATTGCTATAACAGGCAACAGCAATGAGCAGTATAAATTTTTTCATACAGTTATTTTTTATACCGGACAATCATATTACTCTAACTGCTTCTTTACTTATCCGTAAATGCTTCCGTTTATCCATTACTTATTTGGTAACTGCATTCAGCATTTTTTCATACATCTCATCATTGGCTTCCCACAATTCCACCCGGTTGCCTTCGCCATCCAGTATATGAACAAACTTTCCGTATTCGTAAATTTCCATCTGGTCCACTATGGTTACGCCTTCTTCTTTTAATATTTTAATCAGCGCTTCCAAATCATCTACCCGGTAATTTATCATGTACTGCTGACTGGCATCGCCAAAATAATCGGTCTCTTTTTCAAAAGGACTCCACGCCGAAAAACCTTTCTTTTCTTTTTCATCGCTGTGCCGCCATTCAAAACTGGTTCCAAATTTATCCATTACCAAACCCAGGTGTTTGGCATACCATTCTCTATGAGCATCTGGATTTTTACATTTAAAAAATACGCCGCCTACAGAAGTAACTCTTTTCATTTTTTATTTTTCAAATTAGGCAACTTATCCCGTGTTTGCAATAAAAATTTTACAGGCGGCGATTCACACATTTATTTTTTCCATAAAAATTTATTTTACTGCCGTTTACATTTTATTAACAGGATACTTGTGTAATCCGGTTGGCTAATTCATCTTATCAGCAAATTCAACTGTTATGCTTTTATCAACCCGGCTTAAAGATGCCCGTTATTTTCAAATATTATTTCAAACTGTTTTTTTAAGCTATGGCATTTTTTATTTACACTGGAATAATGAGAGCTGGTTATATGCCACGTATTTTATTACAAGCCTTATTACACAATTGGTAGCTGAGTTTTTTTTAGGAAGAAAAAATATCCCTTTTCTGCAAAGATTTAAAAAAGGCATTCCCTCTGTTTTAATATCATCTTTTGGCCTGAGTCTTTTATTAAAAACAAACTTTTTGTGGGTAGCAATATTTGCTGCGATGGTATCTATTCTTTCAAAATATATTATACGCATTAAGGGTAAACATATTTTTAATCCATCGGCACTGGGTATTGTTGCTGCAATTTTTTTAACCGGTAAAGCATGGATAAGCTCCGGCCAATGGGGAAGCGGAATAGTTTTACTGTTTGGTGTTTGCTGCCTGGGGTTTATTGTAGTTAGTAAAGTGCAAAAACTTGATGTTACACTTGCCTTTCTTATAACATTTGCCGGATTAATTTTTATCAGGCAGATAATTTATCTCGGCTGGCCAGCAGATCATTTTATTCAATCTATAAGTACCGGTAGTTTATTGTTGTTTTCTTTTTTTATGATCACCGATCCTAAAACAACACCTGATCATTCCATTGCAAGAATTGTTTGGTGCGTTGCCATTGCAGCGGTTGCTTTTTATTTAACCACATTTAAGTTTATTAACGGTGCACCCATATTTGTTCTGGTACTGGCCCAACCGTTAGTGCCGTTAATTGACTGGTTATTTAAAGCGAAAAAGTTTGAGTGGACAGCCACCACAAAATACAGTTCCCAGGAAAATGATTTTTTAAATATCATTTATTCTAAATCAATCATGTAATTAATCAACGCTAAAAAAATAAATTATGAAAAGTAAATTATTAATTATTGGTGCAGCCATTGTTGCAGCGCCACTTATAATGTCTTTCTGCGGTTTTTATGTAAGCAAGGCAGATGGCACATTAAAAAACAAAACATCGCAGGTAATTTTAGTACGTGATGGTAATAAAACGGTTATTACCATGTACAACGATTTTAAAGGCGACACAAAAGATTTTGCCATGGTGGTGCCTGTGCCGGTGGTGTTGAGGAAAGATGATATTAAAGTGGTGGACCAAAGTATTTTTCAAAAACTAAATGATTACAGTGCGCCGAGGCTGGTGGAGTATTGGGATCAGAACCCTTGCAATGACTATGAGAAATCCGAAGATAAAATGTCGGCAGCACCAGGTTTAAATGAAGTATCTGTTACCCGTTCGTTAAAGGGGAAAGTTGCCGGAGTTAAAATTGAAGCCCAGTATTTAGTAGGCGAATACGATATTTTAATTTTATCTGCAAAAGAAAGTGGCGATCTGAAAAAATGGCTAAATGAAAACGGTTATAAAATTCCTGCCAATGCCGAAGAAGTTTTAGAACCTTATATAAAAAGTAACCTAAAATTTTTTGTAGTTAAAGTAAATGAAAAAGAAAAGAAAAAATTAAATAATAATTTTTTACGCCCTATTCAAATAAATTTTAACTCGCCAAAATTTATGCTGCCCATTCGTTTAGGAATGGCCAATGCCGATGGCGACCAGGATTTAATAGTGTATGCCTTTACCCGTAAAGGAAGAATAGAATGCACCAATTACCGCAACACGAATATCACCACCGATAAAAATGTACCCTTGTTTGTACAAAAAAACTTTGGTGCTTTTTATGGTAACCTGTTTACCCATCAATGGAATAACGAAGATAAGAGTGTGGCCTTTTTAGAATACGCCTGGAATGTTACCCCCATTAACCAAATGAAATGCGACCCCTGCGTGGGCAACCCGCCAACAGAACAGGATTTGGTGCAGAGCGGTGTTTGGTGGCTTGGCGGTAAAGACTGGAGCGATTACAGCGATGTGGACAATGAAGAAACTGATAACGGCAGTAAAAATGTACACTTTACCAGGATGCATTTTCGCTACAACAGAAAATCGTTTGCGCAGGATTTAATGTTCCAGGTAACACCCAACACACAAAACTTTCAGGCAAGATATATTATTACACATCCTGCCACCGGCGATTTTAATTGCGATGCCGGTAAAAAATATTTACAGGATTTAAAACAAAGAAGAAAAAAAGAATTGGTACAGCTTACTGCATTAACCGGCACCAATATTAATAACTGGCAGGACGATGCTGCGGCAGTTAACGATGAAGAAGATGTGGCTGAAGTGCAATACCAAACATTATTGCCAGAGGTAAAAAATGATATGGACAGGGAAAAAAGTTTACCCGGTGCAATGATTTTATTAAGCGCCGTTTTATTGGGCGGTGCAGGATTTATGAGGTGGAAAGGATTTGTGTAACCCCTATCCCCTAAAGGGGTAAAATAGTTGGACATACAGGTTTTGGTTTTAAGCATTTCCGTTTTTACGGAAGTGCTTTTTTATTTTTTTTGTTACAAGAAAAATTTTAAAGCTTCGCATGGTTCTTATAATATTGCATTTATACACTTACCAATGGAAAGAATATTAATTGAAGAAAAGCATTTTGAAGAGATAAATTTTTCAGCAACTTCATTTGCAGAAGGCGATTATGAAAACTGTGCATTCATAAATTGCAATTTTTCAAACTGTAATTTATCCGGCACCAATTTTTGGGAATGTACATTTACCGATTGCAATATGAGTATGGCAAAACTTACAAAAACTGCTTTCAGGGATTGCGTATTCACCGGCTGTAAATTATTAGGCCTGCATTTTGACCATTGTAACGATTTTTTATTTGCCGCAAGTTTCGATAATTGCATTTTAAACCTGTCTTCTTTTTATAAACTGAAAATTAAAAAAACAGCCTTCAAAAATTCCACACTGCATGAAGTGGATTTTTCAGCAACAGATTTATCGGCAGCGCTTTTTGCTAACTGCGATTTAAGCGGCGCCATATTTGATACTACCATTTTAGAAAAAGCAGATTTTCGTACTGCATACAATTACTCCATTAACCCCGAAATAAATAAAATAAAAAAAGCAAAATTTTCTGTTGCAGGCATTGCCGGGCTTTTGGATAAATATGATATTGTTATTGAATAAATACCATGAATAAAAGCTGTTATATTGGGTGCATTTAAAATTGTTGCATAGCACAAATCGTTCCTACGGAACGAAAATCTTACACTGTCACAAATTACTAGCAACAAGTCGTCCCTTCGGGACGTTTGGTGGGTAGTAAGAGTATATATTAGAATGCTTTCGTTCCGTAGGAACGTTTGGTGAGGCAGCATAGTGTGCGACAATTATAAATGCTCCCGTTACATTGCTTTTGAATAAAACGGCGTAATTTGCAAATACAAAAATTAGTTACAATGTCAAAAATATACACCGTTGCCTTTATTACAGTTGCTGCATTTTTTTCCTGCGATAATGGAAAAGACAAAGTGGTAATAGATCAATCTTTAGTAATGCCGGCATCCGAAAATAAAACCACAACGGCTGTGCCTGCAGATGCAGCATTGCAAAATACAATTAATGCTCAACAGGTTGCTGCTGCTCCAAATACAGCAATATTACCTGCCGCTAATAATATAAATCTTAATACACAAAGTAGCACTACGGCACAGGCACCTGTAACCGTAACTGCACCAACTGCTCCGCAAACTGTTGCTCCCGGCATGAATCCTGCACACGGGCAACCCGGCCATCGTTGCGATATAAGTGTTGGCGCACCTTTAAACAGTAAACCTGCAGCACAAAATAATGTACCGGCCACCGTTAGTACCGCTCCGGCACAGGCTCCTGTAAATGTAAGTACAGCGACTGCACAGCAACAAACTGTTGCTCCGGGTATGAACCCTGCTCATGGCCAACCGGGCCACCGCTGCGATATTGCAGTTGGTGCACCACTTAACAGTAAACCCGTTGCTGCTGCTCCACAGGTAACAACCACACCTGTTAATTTTACACCTGCAAAAACCGACAGCAGTAAAAATTAAAATGCAGTGCTATTAAAATTTTTAAAATAATTTATAAATCATCCTTACTTTTAAAGCCTGGCCTTATATCGCCGTTATCATTTTTGCCGCACATACCGCAATAAACTGCTTCGTTATATTTATTACCGCACCATGCACAACCTTTGGCTTTTCTGTTAGAAAGTAATTCAATAATCCAGTACCCAATAAAAGGTAAAACAAGTAAAATTAGTAAGGAGCCAATAAACCCTGTAGCTTTTTTTCTTCCTTCAAACCAGGCATATAAAATACAAATTGAAATGTAAATGCAGCTCAGCAGTATTATTATCCACGACATATTTAAACTTTATTTTTAAATGTATAGGGTTAGATATTGCGTAAATAAATTAATAGCCCCGTGGCTTTAGCCCGGGGACAAAGATTGTTTTTGTTTTCGGGCTTTAGCCAAAATATGCACTGTTTTTTTAAACAATTTGGCTAAAGCCTTTAACATCTTTTATTTGAAATCCCGGTCTAAAGACCGGGGCAATTAAAAATGCATTAGCGAAAAAGACTTAATTCTATAAAGCTATATAACGTTGTAAATATAATTAACAATTACACAAACTGTTTATTGTCTGCTTGGAAGAATGTAAACTTTCTCTTGCGATAAATTTGTAGTTTTGATTTAAAAAAATGAGCAAGTATAATACATTCCTCACTTTATTTATTGTTGCAGTTATTGCAGGTATTTTTTTTATGGGATTTTATATAAAAGGAATTTTTACGTTTGTTGCACATGTACATCAAAACCCCAATCCCGATCCTTTTGAAATGTTAAGCATTATATTCACTCCCTCAGTTATTATTTCTTTGGCAATAGCAGTAGTTTGCACATTAGCCAGTCTCATAACCGGAATTGTATTGGTTGCAAAAAGTAAAACTGTTTCCGATGGCGAAAAAGCCATTTGGATAATTGGTTTTGTAATGATGTATTTTATTACTTCAATTGTTTTTTTAATTATGGCAAAGGGTAAAAAATTTGTGGAGTAATTTTTTTAGCCGAACTCTGGGATTTCCTATTTGGCTGCGTTGGCACTTGTATTCTACATAACTTTATTCGGTTTTATTGTGAAGGATTATGGAGAATGTTTCGTGAGAC
>NZ_JANPCM010000571.1:0-7256 GCF_031430955.1 Ferruginibacter sp. | reverse complement strand
TAAAAGTACCGCACCACCTGCATTAAAATTCATACTTCCTCCCACACTAACGTTAGCAGGTGCAGAAATATAAACATCGTTTGCAAACCGCAATGTTTTACGATAAGTCCAGTTAGATGCCCCGGTATTATCATAATCCATTGCTGCATTATTTGTAATATCATAAGCATGTCCATCTGCAGAAAAACTACTGTTCAGGGAAAGATAAGCAGGTGCTTGAGTACCAAAAACAGCTTCCGCTTCAAATACCCCTTCAAAATGATATAACCCCGATCTGTTAATGGTTATAGTGGAGCCGCTGATAGTAACATCAGCGGTGTTTAAATTGTAAATAACGGAATATAAAAGAGGGTTGGGTTCAAACGTTCTTGGTATAGATGCAGCAAAACGTGTAGTGTTAGAAAAAGCCGCATTTGTCCATACAGGGTCTGCCGATCCGCTAGAAGTAAGTATTTGTCCTGGCGTTCCCGGGTTTCCGTTAAGTTGCAGTTGCCCGCCAATATTGGTGTTGCCGGTTATTAAAGCCGGGCCGCTAAATGTTGTGCCGCCTTCCGCAAAAAAATAAACAGCCCTGTTTGTAGCGTTGGTACCGGCGCCAACAAAAGCAAGTGCATTGGTGCCAAATGCATTGTACCCAATTTTTCCTGCATTCACCTCTTTGCCCGCCACGCCGGCACCTAATTCAATTAAATTTAAGCCCTGCACTTTTACACCCCCGTTTATATGCAGTTTGGCAGTAGGAACAGCAATGCCTGTACCTACATTTCCATTGGGTAATATTACCAACGAGTTGGCGGCATTGTTAGGGCCAAAATCTGAAGATGATGAAAAAAACAACCCTTCTTCTCTTATACTTTTTATTGAAAAATCTGTATAAACGACGGGAGAGCCGCTGTTACTTAAAATAAGTTGTGTGGTATCTGCTATACTGCCTGCACTTATCTTTAATGTACTTCTTAAAGGGTTTTTTATTTCCAGTTTTTCTGTTGGCGTGATGGTGCCAATACCTACATTTTGTGCCGTAATAAATAATGGGCAGGTTAATAAAACAAAGAGGTACAATTGCTTTTTCATGTGCTTTAAATTTTAAGCAAGGTATAAAAGCAATTAACGCTGGTCAATTACACATTTGGGTGATATTAATCCAGCATAATTATTTTATGCTGTAATGCTTTTGCAACGGCTTCGGTGCCGCAGTTTACATGCAGTTTGTGGTAAACATTTTGCAAATGGCGCTTTACAGTATCTACAGAGATAGTACAAACATTGGCAATCATTTTATAAGAATTTCCCTTTACTAAAAGTTCTAAAATTTCTTTTTCTCTTTTGGTAAGATTAAATTTATTTTCTGTTACATTTTTTTTTCTGAAAAAATGAAATACTTTTTGTGCCACAAAAGGGCTCATGGGTACGCCGCCTTCCATTACTTCCTGCAGGCTTTGTATGAGTTGTAACGGGGCAATATTTTTTAATAAATAGCCATCGGCGCCATTGCAAATACTGTCGAATATGCGGTTATCATCATCAAACACGGTATGCATTATTACTTTTACATCAGGTGTGTGCTGCTTTATTTGTTTTACACCTTCAATGCCGCCAATACCCGGCATATCAATATCCATTATCACCAGTTCGGCTTTCAGCATATCAATACAGCCTACCGCATCATCGCAATTATCAAACGAGCCCACTACGCTAAAATTCTTCTCCTCATTCAATAAAGTTTCAAGCGATTGCCGCAGCTTTGTATTGTCTTCAAAAATTAACAGCCTGTAACTCATGATAGTAAAAGTAATACCTTAAATCAAAAAAAATATAACACATTTGGGTAGTACTATACAGGTATTATTAAATCAATAACAGTACCCTGCTGCGGAGCAGTGGTAATTTTTAATACTCCTTTTAAATTAATTGCCCTTTGCTGCATATTGTGCAGGCCGTTACCTTTTTTAACGGTATCAAAATTAAACCCAACCCCATCATCTTTTATGGTAAGCTGTAATTTGCTTGCCGAAATACCAAGTTCGATCACTGCATTAGCTGCTTTGGAATATTTAGCCAGATTATTTATAATTTCTTTAAAAATAAAATATAAATCTCTTCTTTTATACATTTCTAATTTTATCTCATCCGGCTTTTCAGGAAATCCCACTTTATAATTAATATTTTTCCCATCCATCATGTCGGCAGCATATCTTTTCATACGAAAAAAAAGATTTTCCAAATTATCGTACTTAGAATTAATATTCCATACAATGTCATTTAATCCCTCGCTTACATGTTGTATATCATCGCCAGCTCTTTCTAAATATTCATTTAGTTTAATGGTATTGCCGGCACTGCGTTTTGCCAATTCATTTAAAATATTAATATTGCTTAATGAAGCCCCTATATCATCATGTAAATCACGGGCTATATCATCTCTGATAACTTGCAGTTTTTGTTGTGCCAGTTTTTCTTCATCTGCCAGTATTTTGTTACGGTAAGCAAAACTGCTGAAAAACATAATTATTTCCATAACCACACCTAATGCAGTATAAAAAATCCACTGGTTAAACGGAAATACATTAGCAGGATAATTGAGTATGCCTAATGAAAAAAGAAATCCTAAAACCGAGCCGATAAAAAAGAATAGTGTACCAATAATTAAAATATGGGCAATAATGTTTTTTACCCTGATGTAAACTAATACAATACTAATAATGCCTAAAGGGATACAGCAAACCTGTAAAAGGGTTCGTATAATTTCGCCTGTTGTATCTGCAGGAAAAAATAAATAAGATACTAATATTAAAAATAAAAGGGAAAGATAAATTTTTAAAATCACCTTAATCCATTTATATAAGATGATATCTTTTGTACTTAAACTTAAAAATGCAAGTACAAAATAAATATAAATGCTGTAACTCAGTACCAGAAGCGGTAAGGCTAAAAAATATCGTATTATTTTAAAAAAAGCAGTAGGGTAGCCGGCAGCTTCGGGGCCAGATGAAAATATAATAGTAAAATAACAATGGTTTATCAATAAATACAATACATAGTAAAGGTAAGTAGGTTCTTTAAAAAGCAGATACTGTATAAAAGTAATAATCGATAAAAAATAAAAAAGGCTGCTTATCCCAATATGTAAAAAAATTTCTTCATTCTCAGCCTTTGTGTTAACAAAGGTTTTGTAAGAAAGTAAAATGTTAAATACAAAAAAAAGCAGTAAAATAAGTGTTGAAAACAACACTTTATTTTTACTGCTTAACATCATTAAGTATAATGGTTTCTTAAAAAAAAAAAAAATTATAATTTTTCAAAACGCCCCTGCACATAATCCCAGTTCACTACATTCCACCAGTTGTCAACATAATCTGCTCTTTTATTTTGATACTTTAAATAATAAGCATGCTCCCAAACATCTAATGCTAATAATGGTGTGCCTTTAATTTCGCTGATGTCCATTAAAGGGTTATCCTGGTTGGGGGTGCTGCCCACTTTTAAATTTTTATTTGTATCAGCATACAGCCATGCCCACCCGCTGCCAAACCTGTTTTTGCCTGCATCGCCAAATTGTTTTTTAAAATCTTCAACACTTCCGAATGCCTTTGTTATTGCCAATTGCAAATTGCCCATTGGCTTATTGCTTTCCTGCTTAGGTCTCATGCACTGCCAAAACATTTCGTGGTTGTAATGGCCGCCGCCATTGTTACGCATTTTAGGTGTATATTTTGAAATTTTTGACAGCACATCTTCTAATGGCTTTGTAATATCAACACCTTCGGCTGCGGCGGCATCCTTTACATTTTTACTGTAAGCTGCTGCATGTTTGCTGTAGTGTATTTGCATCGTCATGGCATCAATTATATTTTCCAACGCATCGTATTTGTAGGGTAGTGGTTGCTGATCGAAACCGGTTGAAGGTATCGTTTTTAAAATATTTTTTCCGTGTGCACAGGAAGTAATAAAGGCACCTGCCGTGCTTAATCCCATACTTAATGCAATAGTGCTTTTGGCAGAGTCGGTAATAAATTTTCTGCGGCTTTTTGATGTTGTTTTCATCATTAATTATTTTGGGGTGATTGATTATTTTTTTGCTCTCCTAAATGTACTTAAAAAAGGCTTTATTCTTTTAAAAGACCGGTAATAAAATTCTTTGCTGAATAACTGGGAATCATGCATGGCTTTGTAGGTAAGAAAAATACCAATTGGTACCAATACAAAAATGGCCAGCCACATTCCGGTAAAGGGGGTGGTAATTTCTTCTTTCACAAATTTTTCGCCAAACATGTTCAGCAGGTGAAAAATTAAAAAGAAAATTATAGCTACCACCAGCGGCATGCCCAGCCCGCCTTTGCGTATGATGGAGCCTAATGGCGCACCTATAAAAAATAACACCAGGCAGGCAAGGGAAAGAGAAAATTTACGGTGCCATTCTAATTTATGAAACTTTATATCAATCTTTTTTGCAGCTATTTCTGTGCCATTATTTTGAAGACTGCTTCGTAAATAATTGGCTGTTGTAATGGCCGACTCATAAACGGTAAGCCTTGCAGAATCGGGGATAAGTTTGTCGAATTTATCAACTTGTAAAGTATCAATGTTTTTTTTCCAAATGCTGTCGTTAATATTTATGTAATGCAAATAGCCATTCAATTCTTTTTTCATTTTTGTATTAAGAGAGTCCCTTATTTTATTTATAGAATCTAATGAGTTACTCAGCTGGCGCACACTCTTCATCTTAAAATTACTCCTGTAAATACTGTCGGGTGTATTGTTTTTTTGCAAAGCACTTAAATCGAATAATTTTTTAAAAGTTTTAAATCCCAGGCGTATAAATTCTGTAGAAGAGTCGCCGGAATTGCCTCTTTCAGTATAGCGGTAACCATTCTGTAAATTAAATTCTAAAAACTTTTTATCTTCCGATACGGTCATCACACCAGTTTCGGCAACAATACAATTATCCTGCAGGGAGTTGGTTTGTTCGTAAATCAACACATTGTGAATGGTTTTATTGTCTTCATCTTTTTTACCCACTTTAATAGCATACGTGGGTATATAGGTAAAAAAAACACCTTCCTTTAAATCGAACGCAGGCTTTTTGTAAAAAATATCGTTGTATAAGGTTACAAATTTTAATTGGGTGTAAGGAATAACATAATTAGCAAATAAAAAAGTAATACCACTTAATAAAATAGCCACAAATACTAAAGGCCGCATAAAACGTAATAAGGATATGCCGGCAGATTTTATGGCTACCAATTCAAAACTTTCGCCCAGGTTACCAAAGGTCATTATAGAAGAAATAAGAATGGCAATGGGCATAGACAGTGTTAATAAACTGGCGCTTGCAAACCATAAAAACTCACCGATCGTAACAAAATCCAGGCCTTTACCCACCAGGTCATCAATATACTTCCAAAGGGTTTGCATCATCAAAACAAAAAAGGCAATAAAAAAAGTTGCAATAAACGGCCCTAAAAAAGATTTAAGAATAAGTTTATCTAATTTTTTAATCATACCCTTGCCTGGCGTTGCTGTTAAAAGTTATTTGTAAATTGTAAAGATATTATGACTGATAAATCAAAATTAATGCTTTCTGCGGAGGAACTGCAATTGGTAAGCGCCACAAGCTGGATTTTAACTAAACGTAAAATAATTAACAATGTAAATATTTTCTTTGCAAATTTTGCAGATGATATGAAAGCTGCAGTGATGGCAGAAAAAGAATGGCTGCCCCACGCCGTTACATCATCTACACCAAAAATTGCCAAAGGCGAAAATTATTTGCAGTTGCCTTATTTAATTTTAGATTACCCACGCTGCTTTGATAAAGAAAATGTTTTTGCCATACGCACTATGTTTTGGTGGGGCAATTTTTTCAGCTGCACATTGCATTTATCAGGTAATTATAAAACTATGTTTCAGCAAAATTTGATAAATAATATCGGTGCTTTGCCGCTAAATAATTTTTACCTCTGCATTAATGAAGTGGAGTGGCAGCATCACTTTGAAGAAAATAACTTTATAGCCTTAAACAAACTCAGCAGTGCGGAAATAGAAAAAATAATAGTACAACAGCACTTTACAAAAGTGGCTGCAAAATTTTCGTTGCATCAATCGAATGAAATAGAGGTGTTGCTGGAAAAATCTTTTACAGATGCATTGCACCTGCTGAAATATTAGCTGCCTATACGGTGAAAAAGGTCTTTAACCTGGTATTCCCACAACTGGCTCTGGTCTTTAATTTCTTTTTTTTCTGCAAAATCTTTTACCACCAAAATAGTTTGATTGGTAACTTCAGATTTTTCAATGCTCCACTCAAAATATTCTCCCTTGGGCATGTGCAGCCAGTGAAATCGCACAAATTTATCTTCTTCCATTTCTAATAACTCTGCTTTATCAGTAGTGCCATTCCACGAAAAACTGTACACACCATCACGTTCATCTACTTTATCTGCAAACCATTCCTGCAATCCTGCAGGCGTAATTAAAAATTCATACAATATGCCTGGCGAACATCTAACCGGGTATTCTAATGTAAATAATACTTTCTTACTCATTCTTGTTGTTTAAAAAATCCTTGAACCATGCAATAATAGTAAAATAATCACGGTGGCAAAATATTTTATCATTTATTTTTAGCATACTTATTAACATATTACATTGCGAAAACCATTTTTTAAAGCAACTGACATACAGAACTTTACAAAAAGTTATTTGGTGAGATACTTTAAATACTATAAATTACGTTAATAAATACGGAAATTTTTTAACAATTCGTTAACCGTAAATCGCTTTCTGTACTTAACCCCCAAAAACAAGCAGGCTTATGAGCATGCGTCAATTAAAGATCACAAAGTCTATCACCAATCGTGAGAGCCAGAGCCTGGAGAAGTACTTACAGGAAATTGGTAAGGTAGAATTAATAACACCCGAAGAGGAAGTTTCCCTCGCCATCCGAATTAAAAATGGTGATCAGGGTGCTTTGGAAAAATTAACCAAGGCCAATTTAAGGTTTGTAGTATCTGTTGCAAAGCAATATCAAAATCAGGGCTTAACATTACCCGACCTGATAAACGAAGGCAACCTCGGCCTTATAAAAGCAGCACAACGTTTTGATGAAACAAGAGGGTTTAAATTTATTTCCTACGCCGTTTGGTGGATACGCCAAAGCATTTTACAGGCATTGGCCGAGCAATCACGTATTGTAAGGTTACCTCTGAATAAAGTAGGCCTCAGCAACAGGATCAGCAAAGCCTATTCTTTACTGG
>NZ_JANPCM010000570.1:0-2665 GCF_031430955.1 Ferruginibacter sp. | reverse complement strand
TTTTGGGCAGCTGTTGTAACTGTAATAAGCAGCAAACAAAAAAATAGCGGTATATACTTTTTCATGTGATGTAATTTAAAAAAAGTTGGCAACATTTAAGTGCCAACTCTTGATTATATTAATCCGCCTTCGACAAGCTCGGCCTGAGAGTATTTATTGTATGTATTATTAAAAATTAATTGCCAGCTTGGTAAATATTCTTCTTCCGTTAAAACCCATTTGCACACTATCCCATGGGCCGCCGCTTTCATTATCGCCAGCCCAACCTTTTGCCAATTGATTTACACCAATATTTGGATGAATATTAAAAATATTATCTGCTCCAATAAATATACTTACACTCTTGCAAAATTTATAAGATGCAAAAATATCTGTTACAAACTTACCTTTATAATCAAAAATTTCTGGCACTAAATCTCCGGTAGCATCAGATGGAACCTGCGGATTAATACCGGCGTAGTTTGGATTTTCTGGTGTAGCATCTCCAAAACCTAAAAGTTTTATGCCTCCGTAATAAGTAAGGTTAGTACCAAAGCCTAATTTACCGCAGGCATAATTTAAACTTAAATTAAATTTTGCGCCTGGGGCAGATGCTTTTAAAAATGCAATTTCTCTATCGCTGTAAAATGTTTTTTGATTTAATACAGTGCCGCTTAATGCAGCAGGCACATGTATTTCATCTAAATTAATTTTTTGAAAATTACCTGCTAACAATCCTTTAAAACTTTTGTTCCCCCATTTTTTTGAATAGTCTAAAACCAAATCTATTCCATAATTAGTGGTGTTGACTGCATTGGTAAAAAACTGTGCGGTAGATACATTCAACCCTTTTAATAAACTGGTAAATGCTGCAGGCAATGTTGCATCATCGGCACTAAATAAACCAGAGAGCACTACCCTGTCTTTTACCTTAACCATATAGCCATCAACTGTAAAAGTTAAATTCGGTGCTGCCTTCCATGCAAAGCCAAGGCTGCCATTAACTGATGTTTCTTCTTTTAAATCAGGAATGCCGGCGGCTTTAGTTACCACATCTCCATTGCGGGCAATACGTGACTGCACCAACTGGCCGCCACTAAATGAAGTAAGTGTATTACTGAAATTTATTTGTTGTAAAGATGGTGCCCTGAATCCTGTACTTGCCGATCCTCTTAAATTAAAATTATCTGAAACTTTATAACGGGTAGCTAATTTAAAAGTTGCTACCGATCCAAAATCCGAATAGCTTTCGCCTCTTACCGCTCCGTCTATTAACCATTTATCAGTAACATTCAATTCGGCATCGGCGTAAGCACTAAAATTGTAACGTGTTGCTTTAATTACATCATCGGGACTAAAACCCGGAAAACCCTGAGAGCCTGATGCCTGCACCTGATTAGGATCGTAATTAGCATAAGATGCCTCTTCACCTTTGTTGATACCGTACTTTTCGTTACGGTATTCAAACCCATAACCAAAATTTAAACCCCGTGCTACATTTTTAAAGTTTTTACTTAAGTCAACATTTAACGTTGCCTGCCTGAACCTGAATCCACCATCATTAAAAAAATTTTTAGTAGTGTTACCAATTAAAGAAGCATTAAATGTTTTATCTCCAAAATATTGAAAATCATTTTTGCCATTAACAAGGCTTGCATCCCAATTCCAATTTTTTGCCGTTACACCTTTAAAACCCAAAGCAATGGAAGCGTCGTTAATATTTGTACCAATATGAGGATTGTAATAAGTTTCACCATCGTTGGTGATACGCATAATTTCGGGTACGTAAATGGGTGTGCCGCCGGCATCAACAGGAAAACGATTTGGCCTTGCGCTCATATTCCTGGTATAGGCAAATGCATCTGATTCTTTGCTGTTAACACCACCGTAAGTATAAAAAGTTGTTTTACTATCCTTAACTGGTAACTCCATATTATACATAACACCAAAGGTTTTAATTGAACCATCGCCAAAAGCCCTGCGTCCACCATTTATGTACGGGATGGCATTTTTATCAGTTTGCCAATTGGTAGTATCCACCTGCCTGTAAGTTTTTCCCTGGCTTCTGTAATCAAAAGAAAAATTTACAAAGCCCCCATTTTTGCCCATGGTTAAACCATTGTTAGCAGACAATGTAAATGTTCCTCCATCTATTTTATTACCGGAATAATATTGATTGCCTGCATTAAATTTTCGGGCATTAAACTTAGTATCATTGTAACCGCTCCAGCCCGTATTAATAATCCAGTGATTTACATTTTTGCTTAAAACAATATTCATTACCCCAGCCATAGCATCACTGCCATATTGTGCAGATGCACCGTCTCTTAATATTTCAATTCTATCTACTGCACTTTGAGGAAACGCATTTAAATCGGTACCCGAAGCGCCTCTTCCTCTTGTACCAAACAAGGCCACGAAGGCTGTAGTGTGACGGCGTTTTCCATTAATTAAAACTAAAGTTTGATCAGGGCCAAGGCCACGTAATGTTCCCAGGTCAACATGATCGGCACCATCGGCGCCACTTTGTTTATTATAATTAAAAGAGGGTGCACTCATATTTAAAACAGAAGTCAGATCCATTTTAGCTGTGGGTAAACCTACCTGGTTTATTTTAATAACATCGATTGGTACAGCCGTTTCTGTTTTTGCCCTTGCAGCGCCACGGGTACCTACTATCACTATA
>NZ_JANPCM010000569.1:0-4260 GCF_031430955.1 Ferruginibacter sp. | reverse complement strand
CAACTATTGGGTAAAAAAAAATACCCGGTATTACTTGAAGCAGGAACAGGAAGTGGTATATTTATCCCGGAATTATCAAAACATTGCGACAGTATTTATGCCTGCGATATTCATTCTAATTTCGAAAATATTCATTTAATTTGTAAACATTACGGCATTACAAATTACAATGTAAGTACCCAAAGTATTGAAAAAACAAATTTTGCTGATGAATATTTTGATGCAGTAATTGCAGTAAGTGTTTTAGAGTTTGTACCCGATATCCCCCAGGCTCTGGCAGAAATAAAACGCATACTTAAAAAAGACGGCGTGTTTATTACTATTTGCCCGATGGAAAGCAAAATACTTGATTTTTTTCTTTCACTCTATACCACCAAAGCACCTGCCGATGAATTTGGCAGTGCAAGACAAAAAGTTACTAAATTGCTTGAAGATAATTTTGTGGTGGAAAAAAAAGGGTTCATGATTCCAATAATTGGAAAATTGTTTCCGGTTTACACACACTATAAATTGAAAAAACCTTAACAGTATGACGGTAAGTAATAAACCATTTTTAAGTATTGTTGCACCCTGTTATAACGAGGAGGCTCTTCTGGAAATAAATATCAACACTATTATTAATTACCTGCAAAGCAAAAATGATAAATACAACTGGGAGATTGTTATTATTAATGATGGCAGCAAAGATAAAACTGCGGTAATTGCTAATAAGCTTGCAGAGCAAAATACTGCGGTAAGAGTAATTCACCATCCGACAAATCTTAACCTCGGTAATGCTATAAAAACCGGCTTTAGTAATTCAAAAGGGGAAATTATTGTTGTGCTGGATATAGATTTAAGTTACTCCGAACAGTATATTGAAATAATGGTGGATAAGCTTATAGAAACAAGTGCGGATATTGTTATGGCTTCGCCGTATATGAAAGGGGGTAAAGTAATAGCAGTGCCATTTTTTAGAAGGGTGATGAGCAGCTGGGTAAACCGGTTTATGAGCTTTGCAGCACAGGATAAGTACCATACATTTACGGGAATGGTTAGGGCATACAGGAAAGAATTTGTACAAACGTTAAACCTTAAAACAAGGGATTACGAAATTAATCCTGAGATTATTTATAAAGCGATGATATTGCGGGCAAAAATTATTGAGATTCCTGCAAACCTTGATTGGACAGAGCAAAATAAATTTGCAGGTAAAAGAAAATCGAGCCTTAGAGTATTACGGAGTTTTTTTTCGGGCTTAATGTCGGGCTTTATTTTCAGGCCGTATATATTTTTCATAGGGATAGGCAGCTTTTTAATGCTGCTTTCTTTGTACGAATTGATATGGTTACTTTATGATGTGCTTGCAGGCGTGGCTAAATTTAACGGAGTATTGCAACCAGGCGAAGTGCATTCATTTTCTCACAGCCTTGCCCAGGAGTTTAATAAAAATCCTCAATCCTTTCTGGTGGGTGGCATTACTTTTATTATTGCAATTCAATTTTTAAGTGTAGGGTTTCTATCTCTTCAGAGTAAAAGGTATTTTGAAGAGTTATTTCATCTGGGTACATCTTTTAAAAAGAAAAACGAAAATTAATTTAACACAATACTCCTAAAGCTTGTAGCTTTATTCAATGTTTTTTTACTTTAACAACCTTAATATCTAAAAATAGTATAGGAGTAAAAATGTTACAGAACGGCAACAATAACAGTCAGCTTAAAAGAGTATTATTTTTTTCATTTCTGCTATTCTATACGGGGGTAATGCTTTGGCTTTGCAATGAGCTTAATATTTGGATGGATGAAGCATATACACTTGATACAACATCGGCAAAATATAAATTACATCTTGTAATAAAACAATCATATTATTTTGAAAGCCAGCCTCCTGTATATTTTATTCTTCTTTCTCTTTGGCGAAAATTAAATGACGGGGTATTTTTTGCAAGATTATTTTCATTAATAAATATTGGGTTATCGGCCTGGTTCTTTTACAGGCTGGCTAATTTAATACGTGGCGTAAAAACATCACGATGGGTGTTGATATTGTTTTTGTTAAACCCATTTGTAATTTGGGCCGGGTTGGAAATCAGGCTTTATGCTTTTCTGTTATTGCTGTCTGTACTTTTAATTTACTTTTTCTTCAGGTATTATATAAGTGAAAAAAAGAAATACCTGTATCTGTTTCTTTTTATTTCTGCTATTGGTTTATATACCCAATATTTTTTTGCTTTTTTAATAGCCGCTTTGGTTTTTGCATCTTTACTGTTTAAAGGCTGGAAAATATTTTTTAAATTCAGCCTTTATCTTATACCTGTCATTTTGATTTTCCTGCCCAATGTGATGCTTATGGCTGACCAATTGGGTATGGTGCAGTCACTAAAATTGCAATTCTCCACTATGCAACGAATCGACATGGTATTCCATTCGCCGCAAAATTTAATGCTGGCTATGGAAAAATTATATTTTGCAAGGGAATTAAGATGGGTAATACTTCTTCTTTTTATTCTTTTAATTGCATGGTCATATTTAAAAGGGCATAAGCAAAACAGGTTAATAAAAACTTTTTACTTCAGGGCAATTAACTTAAGTATCCTTACATCACTAGCTGTAATAATTATGCTTGCGGTAGTTATGGCCGTAACAAAAATAGATTACGAAGACAGGTATTTAATAATTGCTTTACCACTTTTTATTTTAGTTTTCACTTTGATCGATAAACATGCTTTCGTGTTAAGCAGGTTTATTTATATCTTGCTTACATTGTTTTTTAGCTGGTTATTTTTTTATATTTATTATTACAGTAACCCCGTAAAGCAATATGATTATAAGGGTGTAGCTAAATACATAAGTTTACAGGCACGGCGGGAAGAGCCAATTTTATTTTATCAAAGTACTATATCTCTTCCTTTTGGTTATTATTACAAGGGTAGTAATCCCCTTATTCCTCTGCCGCATCAGGTTCAGTTTGATACAACTTACATGAATCCGATAAAAGATACTTTTGAATTAAAGCAGTCTATCGAGAATATTAAAGGCTTATCCGGGTCATATCTTTTAATTTCTGATCTTAATGAAGCAATGTATAACGGCAACGGGAATAGAAAAATGGTGAACGATTATATTACCAATCATTATTCAATTACTATGGATACATTATTTTTTGGATTAAGTAAAAAACATTCGCTCAGGGTAAGACGGTTAGAAAAAAAGTAAGCTGTTTGTAATTTTGTAAAACTGATAATTTTGAATAGAGAAATTTGGGTTAAAAAAATGAAGTTGTATTAAAAAGGGCGATGAAAATGTTTTCATCGCCCTTTTTAATAATAAAGAATATTTTTTAGTCCGGCATATTTATTTTACATACAACAATTATTGTTTCATTGCTTTAATTGTTTGCTTTTCCAGGCTGTTAAAATAAACGGTTATGTAATAAGTGCCCTTTGCAAGGTTATTCATATTTACTTTTTCCCTGGTAATGTAAGTTCTGGTTACTAATTGCTTTTTATAAACATTTTTCCCCTGAATATCGGTGATAATTACCAGTAAAGTAGCATTGACAGCCGTTGAATTAATTTCCAGGGTTGTAAAATCAATCACGGGGTTAGGATAGATTTTTATAGTGCTTTGCGAAGTGGTAACAGCTGCATCTACAATTACACTTACGGTATCTTTACCTGTTGCTCCCCTGTTATCTGTTACCATCAATTCAAATTTATAATTTCCAGCAATAAGATTATCTAACACAGTAATAGCAATATTTGTTGATGTAAGTTTATCTACAGGTCCGGATATTTGTTTCCATGTGTATGCTGCAATGGTTCCATCTGCATCAGTACCGCTTCCGGTAAGTGTTATCCTGTTTGCAGGTAATGCTATCGATTGGTCGGCACCTGCATTTGCAACAGGTGGAATATTTTCAGGATTCACTATCACCTGCATGGTATCTTTTCCGGTGGCACCATTATTGTCAGTAACCCTTAATTCAAATAGATAAATCCCTGCGGTTAATCCCGTAACATTTGTAACAGGAATATTTGAATTGGTAATTGTTCCTGTTGCAGGTCCTGCAACTTTAGTCCATTTGTATATAACTACTGTTCCATCAACATCTGTTCCGCTCCCTGATAAATTTGCGGTGTTTGTTGGTAACGTTATGGATTGATTAAGACCCGCATTTGCAAGAGGAGCAATATTTGGAGCAAATACTATTACCTGCATAGTATCTCTGCCTGTTGCACCATTATTATCAGTAACTTTTAATTCAAATTTATAAATACC
>NZ_JANPCM010000568.1:0-1888 GCF_031430955.1 Ferruginibacter sp. | reverse complement strand
GACTGGCTATTGCTTCGTGGAGGTTTCCTGACATGTCTGCAAGTTTGCCGTTCATGCTTGTTCGTCCGCCAAAATTGTAAAGCACATTCCATATCCACGGCTTACCATAAAATGAAGATTTATTTTTCCATGCAGGGTGTTGTTCACCATACAGATCAAGGATAATCATTTTGTCATCGGGTACTGCACCAAGCAGTGCTTTGATTTGAGGTTCTTTCCAAAAATCGTTAATGTTATAGTAAAGAAACCAGGCCTGCATTACCCAAACAGCTTTTGGATCTGCCGCAGCTATAGATTGATAAACAGACTTACTCATGTTTGCTAAAAACGCCGGATCATCAGTATCAGGATTTACTTCATTGAAACAATCGGCTGAATAAAAGTGATTGGTGCCATACATTTCAGTTTGTTTCTCTATAAATAACTTTCCTATTCTTTTAAACAATTCGTCTCCAGGATCAAGAAAAAAAGTTCCACCAAAACCTGCAGACCAATCGCCGGTTTTATGAAGTTTCGCATTGGGATATACTTGCTTAATGGATTCAGGTACATGCCCGGTAAATCCCTGCAAAATAGGGGTCATTCCAAGGGCACGTTCTCTTTCAAGTATTTTTTGTTGCAACAGTTTATGTTTTTCCATCCAAGATTTTGGCAATGGGCCACCCAAGCCATCTATATTACCCATCCATCCCCATGGCAGATAAGCAGGGCCTACCAAAAAATCACCAATCTGCTTATCATTCAAACCCAATTCTTTATATACTTCATACCAAACAGCTTCCTGCCCGGTAATAGCCAATGGAAGGTTTACACCATTCATTGCCATCCAGTCTATTTGACGTTCCCACTGTTTCCAATCCCACCAGGACATGGTATAACTAAAGGTGCAAACATTAAAAAAATACCTGTAATTATAAGTAGTCCGCACTTGCTCGGTAGATGTTGGCTGCGGCAATTTTGCGGGCAGGTTAAGCTGTTCATCTACAACTGTAAATTGTACTTTACAGTATTTTTTTAAATACCAGTTTAGCCCCGAGGCTATAGAGATGCCGTTGTTTCCTTTAATAAGAATTTTACCATTGCGCCCTGATATTTCAAATAAATCTTCTGTATTATTTTTATCAATCCGTTCAAATATAAATTGATCAGCCTTGTCTTTAAGTACTCTTTTCGCTAAGCTATAAGCGCTGATGGTTACGCTGTCATTTTTACCATTTAGCAAATCATTATCAGCCCTGCATATTCCATGTGCAACGATTAAGAAAATAAAAACCCCCATTAAAATTTTAAATATTTTCATAAACCGCTTTTTAAAAAACCAATTATTAAACACCTGTTATTTTGTACTATAAAAGATAAAAACGTAAATACAATTTTTTGTCCAGGCAGTGCCATAAGTCAGTCCCCGTAATTCACCATCGCCTGCTTTATCAATTTCAAACTGCCACTCACCATTTAATGATAACCAGTTTTCACGATAAAGATCTGGCCGTGGATGTTCCGGCCGCAAATCACCGGCTAAGATTTTAAGAGATAGCATTATTAAAACAATCATCATAACCAGCAACACAACCCGGTATTTTTCTTATGATTATGAATGTCATTGAATGTTTTGTATTTGATTACTAATCCCATCATCATCGCTTATGTTTACAAAACTATCCTAATGCCAATGACTGTTTGAAACATTTATTAATCAATGATTAACCGATATTAACCAAAATGACTTTTAGAAAATAATTGATAGATAATCTCTGTAAATTTATTTTTTACAAATACGGTTTACAAATACATGTCTTCAGTAAAGAAACAATGCCGGCTAATGTAAGGTGTTAAACACTTTCAACCTATCATGTAGTTTACCGTTCTTAGAAAATTGAATTGAAAA
>NZ_JANPCM010000567.1:0-8145 GCF_031430955.1 Ferruginibacter sp. | reverse complement strand
CAGCCAGGTTGGTTATTTTATGCCTTTAGAAGCAGTTGATTCTTTAGTGCCCAACCCTTTTAAACCAAAAATTATGGAAAGACGAACGGTTGCTGATTATACATTGCTGATTGCAGCAGCTGCCTACATTGCTGCCTATTTTTATATTATTGTTAGTTATTTCCGTAAAACAGATTTAAAAACATAATTTATTTCTTCACCAAATCTTCCAATGCCCCATCAATATTTTCAAATTTAAAATCAAAACCTGCGGCTATAATTTTTTTACAGCTAACGGTTGCACTTTTTAATATTTCTATACTCCTGTTGCCCAGCAGTATCTTTAAAATAAAAACCGGTACATAAATGGGAATATAAAATAGACGCTTCATTTTTTTTGCAAGCGTTAGCGTTAATGTTTTATTATTTACAGGGGCCGGTGCCACGGCATTGTAAACACCATTCATGTTTTCGTTTTCTACAGCAGATAAAAATAACCTGCACAAATCATCAATATGTATCCAGCTTATCATTTGTTTGCCATTACCTAAAATTGCAGCAACTCCCAGTTTAAGAGGGGCAATAAATTCTTTTAATGCCCCGCCACTTTTACTCAATACAATACCAATTCTTAATTTTACCAATCTTTTGTTTAAAGCAGTTACCGGTGTTATACTTTCTTCCCAAAGTTTGCAGGTTTCTCCTAAAAAATTATTATCAGCCGGGTCATCTTCTGTAAAAAATTTACCATCCTTTTTATCTTCGCCATAATAACCAATAGCGCTGGCACTAATAACAGCTTTTACTTTATTGTGGTTTTGTTTTAAGCTTTCCACTATCAGCTTTGCACTTTCTGTTCTGCTGCTTACAATTTCTTTTTTATATTCTTCGGTCCATTTTTTTTCCATAACTCCTGCACCAGCAAGGTGAATAATATAATCGGCTTTTTGCAGTGCTTCAATATCCATTTGCTGTTGTTTTACGTCCCATTTTGCATAGCTGATAGTAGTGTCGGGTAACTGCCCGTTAGCAGCCGGCAACTGCCTGCTTAGTATTATTACCTCATAACCTTTTGCATTTAATAGTTTGGTTAAGGCTTTGCCCACTAACCCCGTGCCCCCGCTGATTAATACTGTTTGCATGAATAAAATAATTTTATGGTTTGTGTAAAAACAAAATATTTCACATCTTGTTTAAAATTTCGGGATAAATGTTTGAATAACAGATTTTGATGGATGGCATAATCATACCTCATGTAATTTAACGCTATTGATTTTTAATTCGTAATTTTAATGGAAAGATTGGTCTCATGAAAAATTTAATTTTTAGTATCATAGTATTATTCATATTACCGGTGGCACTATTTAGCCAGCGGGTAACCTATTCCGATTTTGAGCAGGAAGACAGCAGGGATATTAATTTTGAAATTATCGGTAAAATGAATGGCAACTTTTTGGTGTATAAAAATATACGCTGGCGCCATAAGATCAATATTTTTGGCGATGATATGAAGATAAAGGAAACCATTAAACTGGATTTTATTCCTGATAAAACTTTTAATGTAGATTTTGTTACTTATCCTAACCACTTTTACATGATATACCAGTTTCAGAAAAAAAATATTGTACACTGCATGGCAGTAAAAATGGACGGTAATGCAAAAAAACTGGCAGAGCCAATAGAACTGGATACCACACAAATTTCTATACTTGCCGATAATAAAATTTACACTGCCATAAACAGCGAGGACAAACAAAAAATAATGATTTTTAAAATTCATAAAAAAAATGAAAAATTTAATATTGTAACCCTTTTGTTTAACAACGATTTAAAATTGATAGCTAATAAAAACCGTCAGTCGCTATCGTTTGAAGAACGCAGGGATAATTACGATAATTTTTTACTGGATAATGAAGGCAACTTTGTTTTTACAAAAGACAGCCGAACTGGCAACAGGGATAACAGCAACCGTTTAAGCCTGGTAATAAAAGAGCCGCAGCAGGATACCTTTGCTTATCATGAAATTGAAATGGAAAAAAATTACATTGATGAAGTAAAATTAAAAATTGACAACCTTAACCAGCGGTATATTATCAATTCGTTTTACTATAAAAAAAACAGGGGCAGTATAGAAGGGTTGTTTACTTATGTATGGGATAAACCGAATGCAAAAACTTTTACGCATGCTTTTACCGTTTTAGTCGATTCATTAAGGGACGAAGTAAAAACTTCCGGGCAGTTGCGTTTTGCACTTGATGATTTATTTATACGGCAGGTTGTAGTGAAAAAAGATGGGGGCTTTTTACTTACAGCAGAAGATTATTCCACCCAGGGCCGCAGCAACAATAATAACCAATGGAACCGATGGGATTATTTAAACAATTATTATTACAGCCCTTATTCCAATTACTATTATAATCCATATTATGGTTATTACAGGCCATTAAGCAGTTTTAATAACAACCAAAGCACAAGATATTATTATGCTAACATTTTAATATTAAGTGCCGATAAAACAGGAAAAATAGACTGGAGCAAAACAATTCATAAAGATCAGTTTGATGATGATAACGATAATTTTTTATCCTTCGCTACAATGAACAGCGGCGGCGAAATACATTTTTTGTTTAATGATGATAAAAACAGGAATCAAATAATTGCCAATCACAGCATTTCACCCACAGGGCAAATAACCCGTAATCCCACTTTAAAAAGCCAGGAAAAAGGATACCAGTTTATGACACGTTTAAGCAAGCAGGTTGGTGCAAGCCAGTTAATTATCCCCTGTGTTTACAGGAGTTATATTTGTTTTGCCAAAGTAGATTTTTAATATATTCAGTACCGGCTAAAAAATCTTTTTATTGATTGCAATAATTAACCACCTTTGCAAAGCATTATTCATTAATTAATTATTTGTGACAGGCACTTTTAAAGCCAACAATCCTTACAATACTTTTCTGTTGCTTGTTTATGGCATATTGCTTAAGCTGCCTGTATTTTTGCATCCTGCCATTCCGCTGCCACAGCAAACAGATGGATTTTTATACAAAGCTCTATTAAAATGGTTACAACCGTTTGGAACCACCTTTCCCATAATTTATGGCGTAATGGCTTTTATTTTATTATACAGCCAGGCTGTTTCATTTAATAAATTAGCCAACGAATTAAGGCTGATGCAAAAAAATAATTACTTAACAGGCATGAGTTATATGCTGGTTACTTCATTATTTGCAGAATGGAATGTACTCTCGGCACCGCTGATCATCAACTCTCTTTTAATTTGGGTTTGGGCACGTATGAGTGGTTTGTACAACGATGCTAATCCTAAAACATCGCTCTTTAATATTGGTTTTGCCATTGGTATTTGTACATTTTTTTATTTTCCATCGCTGGCATTTGCTGCATTAATTATTTTTGGTTTAGCATTAATACGGCCCTTTCAATTATCGGAGTGGTTAATAGCTTTACTGGGTATCATCACCCCTTATTATTTTTTACTGGCTATTGCGTTTTTAACCGGCAATTTAAAAGGCTACCAGTTTCCCGGTTTTGCCATTACAAGCCCAAAATTTAATCAAACCACCTGGTCGCTTGTTGCTATAATAACTGTAATAATTACAGCTGTTGCAGGGCTTTTTTATGTTCAGCAAAACTTCAGGCGCCAATTAATACAAACCCGTAAAAGCTGGAGCCTTATTTTTTTATACATTGTGGTAGCTGTATTTGTGCCGTTTATTAATGCCACCCACGCATTTGAATACTGGATTTTATGTGCTGTGCCGCTATCTGCACTTTTAGGAGCAGCATTTTTGTACCCGGCAAAAAAATCAATTCCGCTGGTGCTGCACTGGATAATGGTGGCTTTTGTAATTGCTATCAGCTATTTTGTAAATTAAAAATTTCGAATTTGTAAATTTCGAATGTCGAATGTAGCTCAAATATGTAACCTCTTGCAAGTTAAAAGAGCTGGTATTTCCACACATTCCATATTCGTAAATTCGATATTCGATATTGTTTTACATTTGTAACTTAAATATACCAGTACATGAAGTTTGGCGTAGTAGTTTTTCCCGGCAGTAATTGCGACAGAGATATGATGGAATCGCTTAAAAACGATTTGCAGCAGCAGGTAATTCAGCTTTGGCATAAAGATAAAGACCTTAGTATGTTTACCACAGATGATTGTATTGTATTACCCGGCGGTTTTAGTTACGGCGATTATTTGCGCTGCGGTGCCATTGCCCGTTTTAGCCCCATGATGCAAAGTGTAATAGAGTTTGCCAACAAAGGCGGTAAAGTATTAGGTGTTTGTAATGGCTTTCAAATTTTATGCGAAAGCGGATTGTTGCCAGGTGTTTTATTACGCAACAGCCAGCAACAATTTGTTTGCAAAAATATTTTTATGAAAGAAGCTGCATCAGAAAGTTGCCAGGCATTAAAAATTCCGGTAGCTCACGGCGAAGGCAGGTATTTTGCTAACACTAAAACTTTAGAAGAGCTTGAAATGCACCGCCAGATCATTTACCGTTATTGCGATGAAGAAGGAAAAATAACAAAAGAAGCCAACCCCAACGGTGCAATACACAACATTGCAGGAATCTGTAATAAAGAAAGAAACGTATATGGTATGATGCCACATCCTGAAAGGGCCACCAGCAGCATATTAAATAATGAAGACGGAAAAAATGTGTTTAACCACCTGTTTGGGATAAATTAATGTTAAAAGGGGTAAGTGTACAATACCCGACAGGTTATTAAAGGTCTTATTGATAATTTTGTATAATAAAAATAAAAGATGAAAAAAATATTTTTTGCAATTGTACTGGTGATGTTTATTGGAGTGGCTGATGCACAGGGAACAAAAATTACCTGGACCTATTCTGCCAAAAAATTAGCAGGTAATAAATACGAATTACACATGATTGCTACTCCTCCTGTTGGATGGCATATCTATTCTCAAAATACTCCCGATGGCGGCCCTGTACCTACCACATTTAAGTTTAATACTAATGCACTTGTTGGCAGATCGGGAAAGGTAAAAGAAACAGGTAAATTGGTAAATTATTTTGATAATAATTTTAAAGTGAATGTAAAATACTTTCAGGGCAAGGTTGATTTTGTGCAAATAGTAACTGTTAAGGCTAAAATAAAAACAAATGTAAGTGGCGAAATAGAATCGATGATTTGTAATGATAGAACCTGTATGCCGCCTACTACCGAAAAATTCAATATCGCATTAAATTGAAAAGCTAATTTTAAAAAATGATAAAATACAGGCTGCTGCTTTTTGTAAACTTAATTTTTCTATCGCTTTTTTCAACTGCACAGGATAAACAACCTGTGCAGTTTAGTTTTGATAAAGTAAAAACCGGCAACGGAGAATACCAATTAAAAATAACTGCAAAGCCAGCGGCCGGAGTGCAGCTTTTCTCTATCCAAAAAATTGGAGACGATTTACCTGTAAATACGATTATTAGTTTTGATACTGCAGCAAAAATATTTTTGAAAGACAGCATAAAAGAAAATGGGGTTTTAAAAACCACCACCGATGCAGCATTAAATAATGCCACAATAAAATACTTCACCGATTCAGTTGAATGGCTGCAAAAAATACAATTAAATAAAGGCGACAGCACCCGTATTATTGGCAATATAAATTACTATTATAAAAAAGGGGAAAGTTTAGAATCGGGTGAGCAGCGTATTTCTATGCAGTTTCAATATAATACTGCTGATGCAAATGACAATGCAGCAATTGCCGATGCAGGTAACAGTAAAATAAATTCCGGATCATTGTGGGGTTTATTATTTGCAGGCATTGCAGCCGGGCTGATAGGTTTTTTAACACCCTGTGTTTATGCATTGGTTCCCATTACTGTTAGTTTTTTTACCAAGCGAAGTAAAACTAAAGCACAGGGAAAGTTTAATGCTTTATTCTATTCTTTTTGCATCATACTTATTTATACAATCGTTGGCGCATTAGTTGCAACTGTGCTGCCTAAAAATGCTTTAAATAATTTATCTACCAACTGGATTTTTAATGTTTTTCTTTTTGCATTATTTATACTTTTTGGCATTTCATTTTTAGGGGCTTTTGAAATTAATTTACCTTCTTCATGGTCAAATAAAATTGATAGTAAAGCAGGTATTGGAAGTTATTCCGGAATTTTCTTTATGGCACTAACACTGGTGGTGGTATCATTCAGTTGCACCGGAAATTTTGTAGCTTCTTTATTGGGGCTTTCAACTGCTGCCGGTAAGCTGGCACCCATTGTGGGAATGCTGGGTTTTGGTTTGGGGCTGGCATTACCATTTGCTGTATTTGCTTTTTTTCCGGCATTGTTAAGCAGCCTCGGTAAAAGTGGTGGCTGGCAAAATGCTTTAAAAGTAGTGTTGGGATTTTTAGAATTGGCATTGGCATTAAAGTTTTTAAGCAATGCCGATTTAGATAAAGGCTGGCGTATTTTAGACCGTGAAGTATTTATTGTTTTATGGGTAGTTATTTTTGTATTACTTGGTATTTATCTTTTAGGGAAGATTAAATTTAAACACGATAGTGAAACTCCTAAAAACGATTTTGATCAGCCTTATGTTTCTGTGCCAAGATTAATGCTGGCTATTGCTTCTTTATCTTTTGCATTGTATTTAGTGCCGGGGCTTTGGGGAGCACCGCTTAAAGCAATCTCAGCATTTGTGCCGCCAATGGGAACACAGGATTTTATTGCGAATGGTGGCGGAGGTAATTCAGTTTCAATCAGTGAAATAAATAGTGCTGCAACGCCTCCGCAAAAGTATGTGACTAAATTAAAAAAATATGAGCCACTTGCTGCCATACAAAATAACCTTACTGTTTATTACGATTACAACGAAGCATTGGCAGCTGCAAAAATTTTAAAAAAACCAGTTATGCTGGACTTTACCGGCATACAGTGTGTTAATTGCCGTGAGTTTGAATCTAAAATATGGATTGATAATGGCGTTGGGCAAAGAATGAAAAATGATTTTATTGTAGCTTCATTATTCTGTGACTACAATGAAGAATTGCCAGATACTGAAAAGCGGTTTTCTAAATTACTGAATTCAACTATAGAAACTGTGGGGGACAAAAATGAAGACCTGCAGGCAGAATTAATACAGGCAAGCGGCCAGCCCAATTATGTTTTTGTAGATGGCGATGGAAAATTATTAGTGCAGGGTGGTTATGGATACGATGCTACCAAAGGAGCTAAAGAATTTATTGCGCATTTAGAAAAAGTAAAAGAAGAGTTTAAAAAACGCTTTCCTTAAAATATTTTTATTTTCCTTTCTTCCTTTGCCTTGTTTGTGCCTCCACGAAACATTCGCTTCCATCTACGCTTAGGTAAAAGTTCAACAAGGATATGCCGTACAAGAGTGCGACGCAACGATGTTGACAAAAGTATAAATGTCCGTTCCAAAAAAATTAAACCCTTCCCGTATATTCCTGCAGCGCTTTTTCCAAACAATCCATTGCGGCATTAATATCATTGGTATTAAGTACATAAGCCAAACGCACTTCCTGTTTGCCTAAACCTGGTGTACCATAAAAACCTGTTGCCGGTGCAAGCATTACTGTTTTGTTGTTGTAAGAGAAAGATTCTAACAGCCACTGGCAAAATTTATCACTGTCATCAATAGGTAATTTTGCCATGGCATAAAAAGCGCCACCGGGATTGGGGCAAAAAACTCCGGGTATATTATTTAATCTTTTTACAATGGTATCCCTGCGTAATTTATATTCAGCTTTGGTGGTATCAAAATAATCATCGGGTAAATCAACTGCGGCTTCGCCTAAAATTTGTGCAAAGGATGGCGGGCTTAATCTTGCCTGTGCAAATTTCATCGTGGCGGCTAAAAGATTTTTATTTTTTGTAACAAAAGCACCAATGCGGCCGCCACAGGCACTGTATCTTTTACTGATGGTGTCCATTAAAATAACATTATCATCCACACCTGTTAAATGCATGGCGCTGGTATGGGTACCTTCGTAACAAAACTCACGGTAAGCCTCATCTGCAAATAAATATAAATTGTGTTTGATGATGATCTGCTTCAGCACTTCCATTTCAGCAGCGCTGTATAAATATCCCGTAGGATTATTAGGATTGCAAATAACAATGCCTTTAGTTTTTGGTGTAATTGCTTTTT
>NZ_JANPCM010000566.1:0-3916 GCF_031430955.1 Ferruginibacter sp. | reverse complement strand
CAATCCAATATGGCAGGAAGAGGTATTGTTGAACCACAGGATACAGTTGCCAATAAAAGAATACTATCCATTAACAAAAACGGCCAGTTAATTAAGGCTAAAGAACCATTACATTTTTATGAGCCCAGCCTGGCCGGCCTTGATTGCGGTTATTCTTTTGGAAAGGCTATGATCAAAAATATCCCTGACAGCATTTCTATTTTGTTGCTTCCCACCGCAGTTGGCGGCAGCTCAATAAGTCAGTGGTTGGGTGATTCTCTTTTCCGTAATGTAAAACTGCTATCCAATTTTCTTGCTAAAGTGGAGATAGGAAAACAGCACGGAACTATTAAAGGCATTTTATGGCACCAGGGCGAAAGTGATGCTAATGAAAATAACATTCCTCATTATACCGAAAGACTTTCCTTATTGTTTACAAAGTTCAGATCAGTTATTGGTAATAATAATTTACCAATACTGCTTGGAGAGCTGGGGAGTTTCTCAAAAAATAAAGAAGGCTTTGAATTAATAAACAAAGCCATTCATAATTACTCGGCGCAAGATGCCAATACAGCCGTTATTTCGACAGGCGACCTGAAACACAAAGGCGATAGTTTACATTTCAACTCTAAGGCACAACGAACAATGGGCAAAAGATTTGCCGTCGTTTATTTACAGAATTTTTTAAAAATTGATAGTAACTTTTAAATTACAAAACATGATAAAAGAAAATAAAATACTTATTATTACGGGTGATGCAGGTGAAAGTTTTGAAATTTTGTATGCGTTGCACCGTTTAAGAGAGGCAGATTTTATTCCGGTAATTGCCGCTCCAACTGTAAAACGAATGAACCTGGTGATGCATGACTTTGAACCGGGGTGGGATACTTATGTAGAAAGACCTGGCTACCAAATTGAATCCAATGTTGCATTTGATGATGTAAATACGGCTGATTATAAAGCTGTGATAATACCAGGCGGCAGGGCCCCGGAATATTTACGCAATGATGCAAGGGTAATAAGAATTGTAAAAGAATTTTCTGATGCCGGTAAATATATATTTGCTATTTGCCATGGTGTACAAATATTGGTAACTGCAGGATTGGTTAAAAATAAAAACATCACCTGTTATGAGCATGTAAAATTTGAAGTAGAAAGTTGCGGTGGTAAATATGTAACGCCAGATGAAGCAATACAAGATGGAAAAATTGTTACAGGAAAAACCTGGCAGTCGCATCCGGAGTTTTATAAATTAGTTTTTAGTTGTTTAAATGTATAAGTATAATGCAGATGACGCAATAAAATGGTGATTTATAAAACATACAATCAACAGGAATTAAACCTGCAATTTAATAACCGTTTTCATGTTCCGGATTTTAATAATTACCTGCAACATTGGGAAACACTCAGCAGACAAACGGAAAAAGAGCTCAAGGTTATTAAAGACATTCCTTATGGTATTTCAATTCGTGAATGTCTGGATGTATATCCTTCATTACAACCCGGTTCAAAAACATTAGTATTTATACATGGCGGATATTGGCAAAGGTTCGACAAATTATTGTTTCACTTTATTGCTAAAACGTTTTATAGTTATGGAATTACAACAGTGCTGATAAATTATCCATTAGCACCAGATGTTAAAATGGATGAGATAGTAATGTCCTGCAGCAAAGCAATAAATTGGATACATGAAAATATCGCCATGTACAATGGAAGCATGAATAATATTTTTATAGCAGGACACAGTGCCGGAGCTCATCTTGCTGCTATGTTACTGTTGCAGGAGCATACACAAACCAACCTGCATTTTATAAAAGGTATGTGTGGTATAAGTGGTTTGTATAATTTAGTGCCTATACACTTATCCAACATAAACGATATTGTAAAACTGGATAGAGAAATGACAATTGACAATAGCCCGGCATTAAAAGAACCAGGTAAAATTTGCCCAGTATTGCTGGCATGTGGAGCTGAGGAAACAGCTGAATTTATTGAGCAAAGCAGGCAATTAAAAAATAATTGGCAAAAAAAAATTTCATCAATAGAGTTGACAGAAATAGCTGATTTAAATCATTTTTCAATTCTCAGCTCAATTATTGATACCGGCTCTGTGCTTCATCAATCAGTATGTAATTTGATGAAAATTTAGATTTATAATTTCATATCTGTATTACTTACAAAAGCAATCTTTTTTCCATCCGGCGACCAGCTTGGTACATTAATAGTCCCTTGTCCGCCATATATGTATGCTATGGTTTTAGGTACGCCACCTGCAACGGGCATTAATCGTAAATATATTTTTTTGTAAAATGGATGGTCTGTTGGGTCAATATCTTTTGGAAAAGATACGTACACTATCCATTTACCATCGGGTGAAAAATGCGGAAACCAATCATTGTATTCATCAAATGTAACCTGCTCGTGGTTGCTGCCATCGGGTTTCATGCGCCAGATTTTCATTGTCCCTGTTCGTACCGAATTAAAATAAATCCATTTGCCATCCGGGCTATACTCTGGCCCATCATCCAATGTAGGCGTATTGGTTAATGCAGTTTCTTTTTTAGTAGCAATATCAATCGACCATATATCGTACTGATTTTTTCGCTGACCAGTAAAAATTAATTTCTTTCCATCAGGTGACCAGCTATGTAAATAAGAATGACCAGAATCTACAGCTGTAATTTGCACAGGCTTATCAGCACCGGTAATAGGTAAGATAAATAAAGTAGAAATTCTTTTTTCACCCATGTGGTTGCTGATGGCCATTTGCTTTCCATCAAATGATAATACATGGTCGTTATTATTCTGGTTGGCGATGCCCGTATTTAATGTGGAGATAGAACCATTACTGAGTTCATACTTATACAAAAGACCTTCAGAATTATAGATAAGTTGTTTACCATCTTTTGTCCAGTTGGGTGCTTGTAACGAGTTAGGTGCACTGTGTAATATTTTTCTATGTCCTGTTGCCACTTCCATCACTTCAATATGGCTGCCGATATAATCTCTATAAGGTCTGAAATTTCCTGCAGCAGGAATAATAACCTGTACATTGCTAAAAACAGCTTTCTCCATTACATCTTCCTCATGTGAGCAGATAAAAAGCCCTGCATACAGATCCTCTGCAAGCGATAATTCTTTACTTACCGATTTATAAGTTTCGCCAAAAACTGCGGCAGAAAAAACAAATGTATTGCCGTGGCGCTCCAATTCTATTTCTGTAGGATGGTATGATGATAAAACCATTTGCCCTGTTGTATCATTATCAACAGGTCTGAACTGCAATGAAGAAAGTATATCTCCGTGTACACAGGCATCTGCATACCGGGAGCCTGTTGCCAATGTTTCTCTTGCCATAATGCCAATTTTGCGATGTTCATTTTTTCCGGTACCAATAAAACGAATGGTAGCCCTTATAATAAAATCTCCTTTTATTTTTTTCCACGCAAAATGAAATTGGTCTGCTTTGGCCCACATATTATTTCCGGCACCGGAGAATAAATAGGTTTGTTCGTCTTTATTATAGACAACTGTTCCTTTTAGTTTTGGGTTGCCCACATCTTCATGCTGGTCAAAAATACCAACCTGTTGAGTTTGTGCCATAACGATAGATGATTGAAGAAAAAAAAGTACAGCAAGCTGGTAGCTTAAAACTTTTATTGCGGTAATTATTTTTTTCATGATGATTAATATTGGGGTTTAGTTAAGTATGATGAATGTTCAATCAGTTTCAATACTTACTCTTTTTCCTGTTCGCATGGCCTCATAAATCGCTTCAATAATTTTTACATCTCTTCTTCCCATTTCTCCCGAAACAATACTGTTTTGATTATATTTTACAGACAATGCGATACCATCCATTTGCTTTGCCTGCTGCGACAATGGAGCATATGAAATTATTTTACCGTCTGCTGTACTGCCTTTAAGCCCATCA
>NZ_JANPCM010000565.1:0-2462 GCF_031430955.1 Ferruginibacter sp. | reverse complement strand
AAACCTCAAAACAAAAGACTTTAGACCATTTTGTTGACGTCAACAAAATGGTTGATGTAGGCTCTGGTGGTAAAAGAGAAATCGAAGATATTATGCTTACAAGATATGCCTGTTATCTTATTGCTCAAAATGGTGATCCCCGGAAAAATGAGATTGCATTTGCCATGAGCTATTTTGCTGTACAGACAAGAAAACAAGAATTGCTTGAACAACGGCTTAAAGAATGGGAACGTTTACAGGCAAGAGAAAAGCTTACCATATCTGAAAAAGAATTATCTGGTTTGATTTTTCAAAAAGGAATTGATAATCCCGGCTTTGCCAGGATAAGAAGCAAAGGTGATCAGGCATTGTTTGGCGGACATACAACGGCTGACATGAAAGCAAGAATTAATATCCCTGACAACAGACCGCTTGCAGACTTTCTACCCACTATAACTATAAAAGCAAAAGATTTTGCCAACGAATTAACCAATGTAAATATTCGCAGGAGTGATCTGAAATCTGAAAATACGATAACGAATGAACATGTAAAAAATAATAAAGATGTGCGGCGGCTTTTGCTAAAAAGTGGAATAAAGCCTGAAAGTTTACCTGCAGAAGAAGACATCAAAAAAATAGAAAGAAAAGTAAAAGTGGATGATAAGAAGCTGCTAAAAGAAACAAAGAAACTTAAAAATAAATAGGCCGGATTTTTATTAATTCCATTTTTTTTAGCAAAATAAAAAATTTATGCAACACAGCAGAAGAAAATTTATTAAAAACACAACTGCAGGTTCTGCCGCTTTATTATTAGCATCGTTAGATGCTTTTTCTTTAACCTCAAAACCAAATTTTACTTTGCACAAAAATTACGAATTAAAAATAATGGCCACTAAATGGGGAGATGAGAGCAAGATTGATGACTTTTGCGCCAAAGTAAAAAAAGCAGGATACGATGGTATTGAAGAATGGTGGCCTGATGATAAAAAGCAACAGAATGAAATATTTGCAGCTGTAAAAAAACATAACCTTGATATTGGTTTCGTTTGCGGCGCCTGGCAAAGCAATGCAGCGGAGCATCTTACTATGTATAAAAAATTAATTGATGCTGCAGCAAAGCAAAATATTCAGCGGCCATTGTACATCAACAATCACTCGGGCAGAGATTATTTTAGTTTTGACGAAAGTAAAAAATTTATGGAGCATACCAATGCACTGTCAAAAGAAACTGGCATTCCTATTTATCATGAAACACACCGGGGCAGAATATTATTTGCAGCACATATTACTAAAGAGTTTATTCAAAAAATTCCTGAGTTAAGATTAACATTAGATATATCGCATTGGTGCAATGTGCATGAAAGCATGTTAGATAATCAAAAAGAAACGGTTGACCTGGCTTTAGAAAGAACAGACCACATCCATGCAAGAATTGGATACGAAGAAGGGCCGCAGGTAAATGATCCCCGTGCACCCGAATGGGAATATGCAGTAAAAAAACATTTTGAGTGGTGGGATAAAGTTGTAGAAAGAAAAAAGAAAAATGGCGAACGTATGACTTTTTTAACAGAGTTTGGTCCACCGATGTACATGCAAACATTGCCTTACACATTGCAAACGGTAAGCGATCAGTGGGCTATTAATGTTCATATGCTGCAACTTTTAAGAAAGCGATATTCCTGATTTTTATTTTATAATTCATGCTGTTAACCTTCTCAGAATTTATTGGACATTTTCATCCGGTGCTGGTTCATCTTCCTATTGGTATTTTATTAGCGGCTGTAATTTTTTATTTTCTTTCTAAAAAGGAGAAATACAAATCACTGCATGTAGCTGTAGGTATTAGTTTGGTTTTAGGAATGATAAGTGCCATTGCTTCCTGCATCAGCGGTTATTTATTATCAACAACTGATGATTACAATGAGCAAATGATATTTCAACATCAATGGCTCGGCATTGCAACAGCATTCATTTCTATACTTGCTTATTATTTTTATAAGAAAGAAAAATCTTTTCTTAAATGGGTAATGTTGTTATTGTCCCTGCTGATAATTATTACAGGGCATTTAGGCGGCTCACTTACACATGGGTCCAATTATCTTACCAGTGCATTTTCTTCAGCTGCAGATTCAAACAGTAGTGCAACAATAAAACCCATTGCTAATGTACAGGAAGCAGCGTTATACAGCGATGTAATACAACCAATTCTTCAAACCAAATGTTACAGTTGCCACGGTGCAAATAAACAAAAAGGCAAACTAAGATTAGATGAACAAAATTTTATTTTAAAAGGTGGAAAAGACGGCGCAATAATTATTGCAGGAAATACAGACGAAAGCGAATTGATAAAAAGAATTTTACTGCCTAAAGAAGATGAAGACCACATGCCGCCAAAAGAAAAGCCTCAATTATCAAAAAATGATATAGAATTAATTCACTGGTGGGTGAGCAGCGGCGCCGATTTTAATAAAAAAATAAAAGAG
>NZ_JANPCM010000564.1:0-4478 GCF_031430955.1 Ferruginibacter sp. | reverse complement strand
GTAATTAATTATACGGATGGCACACAGGAAAATTTTATTACTGATGAAAGCTGGAAAACAACAGCCTCGCCAATACTATTCAGCAGCATATATGGAGGAGAAGATTATGATGCCAATCTATTAGAAAAAAACTGGTGTAATTCTTTTTATGATGACAGCAAATGGCAACAGGTTATTTTAGTAACAGGAACAGAACATTTACAATCGCAAATGCAGGAACCCTTAAAAATATTTAACCGGTTTAAGCCGGTAAGTAATAATGAAATTAAAAAAGGAATAAAGGTTTATGATCTGGGCCAAAATTTTTCGGGCATTCCTTCTGTAACGGTTAGTGGAAATAAATACGACACCATTAAATTGTATTGCGGCGAATTAATAAATACCGATGGAACTATAAATCAAAAAGCAACAGGTTCTCCAAGTTTCTTTACTTATATTCTTAAAGGCAATGAAGACGAAAGCTGGCAACCGCAATTCTCTTACACAGGTTTTCGCTATATACAGGTACATTGTATTGCAAATGACAGTTCAAAAAAAATACCCGTAGTTAAAAATATTGAAGGCTTGCATGTTAGCAGTATTTACAATAAAAACGGGACATTTGTTTGTAACAATTCTCTTTTTAATAAAACAAATACTTTAATTGATTGGGCAATTAAAAGTAATACTGTTAGTCTGTTCACCGATTGTCCGCACAGAGAAAAATTAGGTTGGCTGGAACAAACACATTTAATGAGTGCATCTGTTCAATACAATTATGATATTGCTGTGCTGAATAAAAAAGTAATTGCAGATATGCAAAATGCACAGTATGCAAATGGAAAAATTCCGGAAATTGCACCGGAGTTTACGGAGTTCACCCCGCCGTTTGATGAGTCGCCGGAGTGGGGCAGCGCATCAGTTATTTTGCCCTGGTATAATTATAAATGGTATGGCGATAAAAAAACTTTACTGAATGCTTATCCGATGATGCAGCATTATGTTGATTATTTATTAACCAAAGATTCAGCCTTTATTTTAAAACATGGCCTGGGCGATTGGTTTGATATTGGGCCTAAAAAATCGGGTTTTGCACAAATGACAGCAATGGGTGTAACAGCAACTGCAATTTTATATTATGATGTAAATATTTTAATTGAAACAGCAAAAATATTAAACAGCACCGATGATATCATACGTTTTAAAACTTTAGCAGCACAAATAAAAACAGCATTCAATAATAATTTTTTTGATAAACAACAATTGCAATACAATGCTGCCAGTCAAACCGCAAATGCAATGGCATTGTACATGGGTCTTGTAGAACAAAAAAATAAAAGTGCAGTAATTAATGCTTTAATAAAAGAAATTAAAAGTCGCAACTACGCACTCACCGCCGGCGATATTGGCTATCGCTATGTATTAAGGGCACTGGAAGATGCCGGAAGAAGCGATATAATTTTTAGTATGAACAGCAGGGATGATGTGCCTGGTTATGGATTTCAATTAAAGCATGGAGCAACAGCACTAACCGAAAGTTGGCAGGCGTATGAATCGGTAAGTAACAATCATTTTATGTTAGGCCATTTAATGGAATGGTTTTTTTCGGGCCTTGCAGGTATTAAGCAAAGTGACAGGAGTATTGCATTTAAGGATATTGAAATAAAACCACAGCCTGTGGGTGATGTAACGTATGCAAATGCACAATTCAATTCGCCTTACGGATTAATTGTAAGCAACTGGAGAAAAACGGAAAATAAATTTGATCTAAATGTTATCATTCCTGTAAATACAACTGCAATTATTTATTTACCTGCAAACACAACCTATCAAAAACCAGTGCACATAGGCTCGGGTAATTATAATTTTACAGTTACACTTAAATAATGAACTTGCTAAAACGATATAACAGAACCGGTATATTATTTTTTATTGCAGTAATGCAATCATTATTAATTACAGCACAACCCCGGCAGGTTATAGATTTTAATACCAACTGGAAATTTTATTTAGGTAACGACAGTGCTGCGGTCAATCCATTGTACAACGATGAAAAGTGGAGAACCATTTCGTTACCGCACGACTGGAGCATTGAAGGCAATTTTAAAAAAAATGCTGCCGCTACCAATCAGGGCGGTGCATTGCCGGGTGGTATTGGCTGGTATAGAAAGACTTTCCGTCTACCTGTTTCAACCAATGAAAAAAAGGTACGCATTGAATTTGATGGTATTTATAAAAACAGTGAAGTATGGATCAATGGTCATTATCTCGGCAAACGGGCCTATGGGTACAGTAATTTTTCTTACGACTTAACACCCTGGTTATTTTTTGATAAACAAAATGTAATTGCTGTTAAAGTAGATAACAGCCAGCAGCCCGATTCAAGATGGTATAGTGGAAGTGGTATTTACAGGGATGTAAAATTAGTGATAACTAAATGGTGGGCTTTAAAACCTGAAGAGGTATTTGTTTACAATGAAATGGTTAATGCAGGAAAAACCAAATTATTTGCAGAAACAAAATTAGTTACCAAAAACACTGACCTTGAAATATGGGCAGAGATATATGACCCAAATGGAAAATTTATTGCGAGAATGGCAGCAGGTAAAATCAATGATAATCATGTTTTCACCTTTTCATTTAACTTAAATAACCCCAAATTCTGGTCAACAGTAAATCCTGTTTTGTATAAAATTAAATTTAGTGTTTTCATTGCAGCAAGATTAATGGATGAGTATGAAACAATTTTCGGCATCCGCTCCATTCACTTCGATGCACAAAAAGGTTTCTTCCTAAACAACCAACCCTTAAAAATAAAAGGTGTTTGTATGCATCATGATTTAGGTGCCTTGGGTGCAGCCTTTAATAAAACCGCAGCAAAAAGGCAATTGCAAATTTTAAAAGATATGGGTTGCAATGCCATACGTTTTTCTCATAACCCACCTGCAAGTGCCATGCTTGATCTTTGTGATGAAATGGGCTTTTTAGCAATGGATGAAGCATTTGATATGTGGAAGAAAAAGAAAAATAAATTTGATTACCATTTGAATTTTGAAGAATGGTATGAGAAAGATTTAACAGCAATGGTACTGCGTGACAGAAATCATCCATCCGTTTTTATGTGGAGCATTGGCAACGAAATAAGAGAACAGTTTGACAGCAGCGGAACAACGATCACCAAAAAATTAGTAGATATTGTAAAACAACTGGATCCCACACGGCCGGTTACTGCTGCATTAACGGAAACCATGCCCGGGAAAAATTTTATAACCAAAGCCAATGCTCTGGATGTACTGGGCTTTAATTATAAGTATTACGATTACCCCGAATTGCCCAATCGCTTTCCCAATCAAAAATTTATTGCTACCGAAACAGCATCAGCATTATCAACAAGAGGAGTGTACCAGTTTCCATCAGACAGTATCCGCATTTGGCCACCCGATTATAAAGGGCAGGATACATTTACAGGTAATAAAGATTTTACCGCATCTTCTTACGATAATACTTTTGCCTACTGGGGCGGTACACACGAAAAAACATGGCTTGCTGTAAAAAAATATCAGCATATGGCCGGCATATTTGTTTGGAGTGGTTTCGATTTTTTAGGAGAGCCTGTGCCGTATCCAAAATTTCCTGCAAGAAGTTCCTATTATGGTATTGTTGACCTGGCTGGCTTTCCCAAAGATGTATATTATATGTATCAAAGCGAATGGACAACAAAACCGGTGCTCCATATTTTTCCACATTGGAACTGGCCGCAGGGAAAAATTGTTGATGTGTGGGCTTACTATAATAATGCCGATGAAGTAGAATTATTTTTAAATAACAGATCAATAGGCATCAGAAAAAAAATAAATGATGAGTTGCATGTAATGTGGCGTGTGCCTTTTGAAGCCGGTACATTAAAAGTTATCTCCAGAAAAAATAATAAAACAGTTTTAATAAAAGAAATTAAAACTGCAGGCAAGCCTTTTAAAATTGAATTAATTGCAGATAGAAAAATTATAAAAGCTGATGGAAAAGATTTGTCTTTTATTACTGCAAGAGTTTTAGATAAGGATGGCAATGTTGTTCCGGATGCAAATAATCAGATCAGCTTTTCTATTACAGGCAACGCAACCATTGCCGGCACCGATAATGGATATCAGGCAGATACCGTTTCTTTAATCAGCCATAAAAGGCAGGCCTGGAAAGGTATGACATTGTCCATAATAAAATCTGCTGCAAAAAAGGGAAATAGTACATTAACTGCAACTTCACCAGGATTGCTTTCGGGAACGATTGCATTGATGACAACTGAATAAAGCCACCAGTTTTATTATTTTGCACCTGCATTACATTTTTTATAAATAGTAAAATTGTACATCAAATTAGCAAAACCTTACATTGTTGAGCTTTAGCTGTACCAGTACCTTTAGCAGGTTGATTGGAGAAATGTTTTTGCTCATTTCCTAACGATTAAAAAAAGCGCTACATGAAAAGGTTTATACCTGATACAA
>NZ_JANPCM010000563.1:0-7186 GCF_031430955.1 Ferruginibacter sp. | reverse complement strand
GAAAAAATTTCGGTATGCTCAACATCACCTGCTACAATCAGCAGGCAATTATTAGGATAATAAAATTTATTTTTTATGATTTCCATTTTTTCAGGCGTAGCCGAAAGGATAACATCGTGGTTGCCTATTATGTTTTTACGGCTGTAATTATTTCCCCAAAGCAGGTGATTGATGGTATCTATCAGTACAAAATACGGGCTCGATTCGTGCCTTTGAAATTCTGCATCTACTATCGGGTTTTCTGCAAGCATGTCCGATTTTTTAAACTTTGGATAGCGGATTGCAGCGTTCATAAACTCCAGCCCTTTTACAGTGTTTTGTTTTGGAAGGGTAAAGTAATAGGTAACATTTTCTTCCAGGGTTTGGCCGTTGTAACTCATATCAAGCTTATCTGTTGCCTTTAAAAAATCTTCCTGACTTTTATATTCTTTGTTCGATTTAAAAAACATGTGTTCATATAAATGACTAAGGCCATTATACTCATTATCCTCGGTAAAGGAACCATTCTTACAGGCAATTTGAATTGTTGAAAAGGGAATAGTGTGATCTTCCAGCACCATTACTTCTAAACCGTTTTCAAGTTTTTGGTAAAAAACATGGTCCGGAACTTTGGGTTGCGAAAAGGATTTTAAAAAAAGTAAGAAGACAAAAGCGGGCAGCAATATTTTTTTGTAATGCATAAGGATGAATAAAGATTAATTGTATAATAAAATTAAATATAGTTAAATAAATTAAATTTTAATAATGAAGATTGGGTGCAAACGGTTGGTGCTTTTTTGAGGCAACACAATTTGTATTGGCACTTTTAATACACTATGCCTGTCAAGGGCATAATACGTTCCGCTGAAACGTAAAAACAATTGTATAAATTTTTGCTACCTATAAATGGTTCTCCATACTTTGTTGTCAATAAGACCCAGTAATGACGGAGATGGGAGCGGAGATTGGTCCCTGTCAGCAACAAAAGCGAAAATTATGAATCCTAAGGCACTGCCGGCAACAGGCGTTTCAATATTCCCGCCTTCTGAAAGACAGATGAATAATGTTTCATTTTTAATTATTTCATCAGCTTACCCTTTTTCATTCGTAGCCTCAACGCCATATCGTATTGCCGCTTCAAGTATATCAATGTTTATATCTTTCAGCGATTTAAATTTTATACAGTACCCCGTTACACTCGCTTTGCCCAATTCTTTTCCATACGTTTGAGCTAAATATTCCTTATCGTTAATACCCATGATATAGACAGAAATTCCAGTGGTGTTTGCACTTAAACCAATTTGATAAAACTCCCTGGTTTTTCCATCAGCATATTTTATGGTGTAAAATCCATATCCTGTATTGGGGTTAGCAACCGTTTTACCTTTATCGTCTCTGCCGTCTAAGAACCATAATTTACATTTTGGCAACACTTGAAGTATGTGCTGATGCAACTCTTGCATTTCGCTGCGTTTTGGTTCAGGTTGGCTATCAATATACTTTTTGATTTGTTCTTGTACGTTCATGAGTTTATGCTTTTCCTTTATAATTTGGGTCAAAATCTACCATCCATTCAATTCCATATTTGTCTCTAAACATTCCAAAGTATGAACCCCAGGGACTGTCGGTAATAGGCATTTCTATCTGTCCACCTGCTGAAAGTCCGTTAAATAGTTTGTCTGCTTCTTCTTTGCTTTCAGCACTAATTGAAATTTTACTTCTGTTTTCGTTTTCATTTGTTCGTCCCATAAATTCCGGAACATCATTTGCCATTAAAATATTTTTACCAATAGGCAAAGCAATGTGCATTATTTTATTGGCTTCATTTTCTGCTACCGGAAATTCAGGACGTGATAAGTCTTTAAAACGCATAATTTTTGCAAACTCGCCACCAAATACTGATTTGTAAAAATTGAATGCTTCTTCGGCATTGCCATTGAAGTTAATGTGAGGATTAATAAGTGCCATTTTTTTGATTTTTATTTTATGCTTACTCTATTCGGTTTTCAGCATCCCCGTTGTCAATGTGTTTGTAAATTTTTTTTCTATCCTTTGTCCCGGGGAATCATGATCGCTTTGATAAAGTTGCCAATAATTCTTCCAGGTAGTTCAATGTCATAGTAAATCCTCCCTGGAAACCCATTTCAATCATCTTCTCCATTCGTTCAAGAGATTCATTGTAAATAGTAATACTCACTTTTGTAGTTCCGTTTTGTTCGCTGAAATTCAGATCCCAATCAGAACCCGGCAATTCAGGGTTCTCATCTGCGTCAGCAAAAGCATTCAAATATTTGAAATTAGTTTTAGGACTAATGGAAGTATATTTCTGAACAGACCAATGCTCTTGCCCTTCCGGACTTACCATGGCATAAAATCTTCTTCCACCAACTTCAAAATTCATAATTTTTGTTTTGGAGGCCCAGGGTTTAGGTGCCCACCATTGGTCAAGAATTTCGGGTTTGGTAAATGCATCCCATACCAGCGAAAGATCAGCATCAAATTCTCTGTTTACGAATACAGTTTTTGTTGCTTTGTCAACTTTAAAATCAAATAGCCCCTGGGGCCCTGTGGGTAAACTGTTGCTCATTTTTTATTTTTTTTAATTGTTGATAATACTTTGTCAAGTTGATTAAACCGGGTTTCCCAGATTTTTCTGAATTGATTAAGCCATTTGTCAATCTCTTTCATTTTTTCAATTTCAAGTGAGTAGTAAATTTCTCTGCCCTGCTGTTCCTGTTTTACCAGTTCGCATTCAGTAAGTATGCGGAGGTGTTTAGAAACAGATTGCCGGGTAGTGTGGAAGTTGTCGGCAATGGCGTTCGGCGTCATTGCCTGCAATGCAATTAAAGTAATAATTGCCCGCCTTGTAGGATCGGCTATTGCCTGAAAAATGTCTCGTCTCATAATTGTTTATTTTTACGAAGCCAATCGGTTGCAAATATAAGCGCAACTATTTGGTTTCGCAAATTTTTTAATAAATATTTTTCTTTTGCCTTTAAATTTTTTGTTTGAAATGTCTGTTTGTGGAGTGGGGCTTTACAATGACGGTAAAAGAAAATGTAACTTTTAGCTTTGCAAAAATCTCCGCCATGGTTGTGTCTTTTTAAACAACGATGCATTGCAGCAAACTATGGTTGCGAAAAGGAAATACTTTTTTCGCTAACAGTATTCGTGAGTTATTCGTTGTTGGACAATAAGACACAACAATGGCGAGGGAGAGAAGACTGGTGCCAAACAGCAACAAAGGAGAAGCGTTTTAATTTTTGTTATTTGGTGCATAAAACCAGTAAGGCAAAAACTCTATGTTGAAATATACATTGTGCTATTTCTTTGTTACCACATACAGTACATGTTTATTATTTTCTTTTTTATGATAATACAAAGTTTTTTGGTCTGGTGCAATGGTTGTGGCTTCTACAAAACCTGTTATACTTTGTATTTTTGAGGGCACACCAAAAGGTTCATTCACATTTTGCCTGGTTGAAACAAAAATCTCTGGCGATGATGCAGCTGTAACAGGCACTGCCAGCCTCGTAAAATATAATTCAAGTTCGTTAACAGAAATACAGGCTGCATATTCAAGTGCGGCTGAATTGATGTTTTTCATTATCGCATCACTGTTGGGCAAGCGCTGAAAACCTGCGTTAGTTTTTTTTGCAATAACCAGGTCTGCAGTAATTGGATTCAATGTCTGGTCAAAAAGTGCATCTACAAAATACATTGATTGCCCGTCGGCACTTATCTCTACATCAAAGTTTAACCAACCTGCCTGTAATTTAGATACTCCATTTACTAACTGAACATTTGTTGCTGTACCATTAAAAAAATTGCATTGATACAGCGTAGAAAGTGTAGTTGCATAATTACGGGTAGAAACAAAATATAAATTTCCTGCGTTGTCTAAAGTTGGAACGCCCTCTAAATCGATTGTATTTACTCCGGCAATTTCACCCTTATATTGAAAAGCAGTATCATTAATTTTAGTTGCCCAGTGAAGATTGGTGTTTTCGGGTGCTCCATTCAAATTATTAAACAATAAGGTTGTTCCGTTTCTTGAAATAAACGGTTCCATAATGTTACCGCTATATCCAATCATTTCCACTTTTACGGGTTGGCCAAATTCAATGGCGGTATTTGGATTAACTGTATTATTATCACGATTGCAGGCAGATAAAAATAATACTAAAAAGATGGATAGGTTTTGCATGATGTCATTTGTATATATCCTCAACGACCATAGCCTTAGTTTTATTACCAAATTTACTATTTTTACTTTTTATTTTGCTTCTTTTTTCTTTGTGAATTAACCACTTTGTATGGATAAAAATGTGTAAGCGGCTAAGCGAATTATGAGCTGGGCAAAGGCTTTTGATAATTTCATCCCTGTAAGTTTTATTTTGCAATAATGGTTTCCATTCCAAAATGGTTGCGATTAAAAATTGTGGCCAATATTCCGGGTAGGAGTGGAACATTGCTGGAAGTAATTTATTTAGTTACTCAGTAAAGATAATGTTTGAGAGGATTATTGCGAAGGTTCATGAAGAGAGGAAACGAGGCTGAGAAATAATGCTCAGAGTTTTTTTTTCTTCATTTCTTGTAATGCAAGGAAAAAGCCTGTTCCGAATAATAGAGTAATCAGCCCTGCGAAATATGGTATGAGATCAGTCATTTTTGTTGTTGTTTACCAGTTTTAAATAAATTCCGAAAGCCAGTATAGAGGGCACCCAAATACCAATAAATATGGCAGCGTTTGCTTCTCCTTTGAAATACAATATTTCGGAAAAAATAAGCGAAAGAAAGGCTGAGATAAACAATAATTTATCTGTTGTTGAAAACTTTTTTAGCATGATTGTGTATATTTTAAATTTTGTTTAAACCTACTGAACAACATATCATTAACAGAAGAATGTTAGTTTTGTTTACACCCAACCACTTTTTAAATTAACTAACCATATAATTGAGTGAATAGGTTAATATACTATGAGCACAGCGACATAAAAAAAATATATCCATTTAGCAGCATAAAAAACAAGGCGGGTAGTGAAACCCAAAAACTATCCTTAATTTTTATCCTGACTGCAACACCCAGTAGCATTAATATTGCAAGTCCACCTGCAGAAATCAGTAAAATAGCATGTAGCTTGAAACCCACCAACAGGCCCAATGCCCCAAAAATTTCTAAAAATGCAGTAAGTGCTCCTGCTTTCTCAAGTCCAAAGCGTTTGAATTCACTTTTCATTTTTGCTGATTTAAAATAGGCAATTCCATAGCTCAAAAAAGACAGACTTGAAATTATAATCAGGACATTCAGTAAATTCATTATTATATTAATTTTAGAGAAACAGCTGCAATGAAAAGACAAAGTACCAGCAGCAGCAAAGAGGGTATATGTTTTTGCCAGGGATTACCGGTTTTAAAGTGAAAATATTGTGCTGATACCATAAGAAAAGCCATAAGCAGGGCCGGAACAAGTATTAAGCCCGGATACCAAATGCCGGCAACCAACAATGTTGATAAAGCTATTTTGGCTGCCCCTACTATGCTACGGATTAAGTTATTCAAGCCATATTGCTTAAATTCTTTTACAATATTATCAAAGCGAAATATCCAAACATATGCTACGGATAAAGCAACTATCAACTGAGCGGCGATGGAATAATTATTCATTTGTTTTTGTTTTAATTTTTTTATAACGTTATATAACTAATTGCTTAAAATTTATTAGCAGTTTAAGTATTGTTTTTATTCAATGCAATATACGCTTCAAATTTATTATGAATAACAAGTATTAAAAGCCCAAAAATAATAGCAGCAACAATCAGCACAGTATTTAGCAAGCCGCTTACAGAAAACGATAACCTGATTAAGATAGTAGAAATAATGAAGCCTGAATTCCTGATAACCTTGTGAAATTCATCAGTATGAAAAAAAGAAAATAATAGCAAAATAACATCTGCAATAATTAAAATAGTGAAAAACTGTTCAAAAAAAATATTATTAATATTTTTAAAAGAAACATCTGTATTTGCAGACGGGCTGATAACGCCTGCAAGCCAATGCTGAAATGAATAAACAGCAACAAAAATTATTACCAGCACTAAAAAAACAGACAATACTTTTTTTAATTTTATGAAGTTTGCTATGCCTTTAATATGGCGTTCATCCATCTCGCTGGTTCTGTATATTTTTTTACTCTGTTTTAAGAACAGGTAAATAAGAAAAAAAAGGAGTATTGATGCTACCAGGTCATAGGTGAACTGCAGGTCATATTTAATTTTGAACCAATCATCTGAAAGAGTCAAAGTGGAAAGATCTTTAAACAAACGCCGGATAATAATAAGCGTAATAATTTCATATTGCTTGCTGATATAAGTGGTAATAGATTTCGGGAGGTAGTGAATCAACAGGTATACTTCATACACCAGGATAAATGAAAAAGGCGTATATATGGCAGCTATAGGATTTTTAAGTAAGTCAGAAGTAGTATTTAAAGAAATAATACCGAAATCTACCATGTATATTATGCAGAGGTGAATAACGAAACTTGCAATGGCGATGGTAAGAATAATTGATTCACTTATTCTTTTCGTTTCTTCCGACAGTAGTTTTTGGTAAAGAATGCCCAATTTCTTATTACTTGCCATCTGCAGCATTTATCTATTTCACAAAAAACAAAATAATAGCTATAATTGTTTTATCTTTTATTCAGATAGTTTAAATCCCCATTCGTTGTTGGTCAATAAGACGCAACAACGGCGGGGAAGGAAGCGGAGATTGATGCAAAATAGTTTCAGTGGACGAAAAAAAAATCATCGCTTTTAGCTTCGCTATTATCTCCGCCATCGTTGTGTCTTATTGACCAACGATTTTTGTGCAGCAAACGAAGGTTGCGAAAAGAGAATGCTTTTTTCGATAATAGTATTCAGGTGCCATTCGTTGTCGGTCAATAAGACACAACAACGGCGAGGAGGGGAGCGGAGATTGGTGTGGAAAACCAACAATGGAAAGACAATACCGAATAACGAATTAATTGATTTATTTCCTCCCTTTGTTTATTTTTACTTTATTTAACTAAAATGCTATTAATAAAATGCAATGATAAAATCACTTGTTTTTTGTATGAGTATATTATTGTTTACTCAAATTAGTTTTTCACAAACTAATAGTAAAGATTCGGCTTTCATAAAGCGCCAGGATAGTTTGCCAC
>NZ_JANPCM010000562.1:0-1544 GCF_031430955.1 Ferruginibacter sp. | reverse complement strand
CCATACGATGTGCAAACCCTTAATTGTGAAGCAGACAACAATGGCAATTTATGGTTGCCCAGTTGGGGCGGGGGTTTACTTTGCTTTAATACAATTACAAAAAAATATGATACGCAAAAAAGAAAACCTTTTCCTGAAATTATTAACCATGTAAAATTAATTAACGACAGTATTTTATATGTTGCCTGTTTTGATGATGGCTTTTATCAATTAAATTTAAAAACAAATGCTTTTATCAATATTACCCCACCCCGCAACCCTGCAGATGCCACCGTTAAAAGTACCAGCATTCAAAAAGTTTCTATAACAAAAGATGCAGGCATTTTTATCGGGGGCAATTATTATGTTTATCAGTTGCATCCTTCTTTTTCACGGTTAAAGAAAAATATTTTTTATGAAGACAAGGCTCCTGAGGGTGAAATTTTTTTCGAAAATATCCTATGGGACGAAAGCCGCCATCAATACTGGATTACAACAGATAATGGCAACGGTTTGTATGCTTTAAAAGAGCATGAAACAATTGCAAAAAAAATTAGTGCTGCAGAAACACCTGCACCATTACATAAAAGATTTAACAGCCTTATTAAAGATGCCAGGCAAAGAATTTGGGTTCTAAGTGGAAATAGTGGAATTTATTTATGGAATGATAAAAAAAATATTTTTGAAAACCCGGCAACTGGAATAACTCCCCTGCCCGACTCCTTACTTAATTCAATCTTCCGGCTGCAAACAGATAGTGTAGGAAATATCTGGATGTTAAGCCGGGATAAATTTATTTATTTTGATGTACTCAACAATAAATACGAAACCTTCCCCATTACCTGGGGCAATAATTACAAAGGAGCCAAAACATTATCCCCGGCTACTATAAGAACGGATACTGAAGGAAACCCATGGGTACTAACACAAAATGGTCTTTTTGTTTGTAACCGAAAAGAAAAAAAAGTACGCCACATTTTTGAAACAGGGATTGATAAAACAAAATTTTCATACACTGCTTTTTGGGACGGGGCTTTTGATAAGCAGGATAACCTGTGGCTCACATCCCCCAATGGCATACAGGTGTACAGCACTACAAAAAACAAAGTGGTTAATACTTTTACCATGGCAGACGGGCTTCCTGCATTGGCAACCACTTTTATTGCTCTTGACAAAGAAAACCGCATTTGGGTAAATACAGCAGCAGGGCTTGCCATATATAACCCCGAAGAAAAAATATGGCGTTCCTTTAACCGCTTTGATGGGATGGGCCGGGACTACCTGGACGGCACCATCTCTATTACAACTAATGGTAAAATAGTTATTGAACAGGCAACTGGTTTTTTACTGAAAGATGCTGCTGAAATTTTATCGGCTGCCAATGTTCCTGTTTTACAAATTACTTCTATTACTATAAATGATAAAGAAGCTATAAATTCCCCTCAATCTTTAAAAAATAAAAAACTGCAGTTGCCTTTTAATCAAAATAATATCAGTATCGAATTTGCTGCTATGGATTGGTTGTATCCAAATAAAACAAATTATCTCGTTAAAATAGATGGGGT
>NZ_JANPCM010000561.1:0-5189 GCF_031430955.1 Ferruginibacter sp. | reverse complement strand
TTTTAATGTCGGCTTCTTTAATTTTTTCTTCCGACATATTTTTCCAGCGGTCAGTATATTTCATTGCTGCTTCAATAGTAGCTTCGTGGCCTTTCCACATTTTTGCACCATTGTTTTTCATTATCCAGTCTAACTTTTTTTGTATTACCGGCATGTGCTGTACCACTGCTTCCTCAGCATATTGCTGCATTTTGCTGTTGATGGTAGTATAGATTTTTAATCCGTCTCTGTACAGATTATAAGGTTCGCCTGTTTTTGGGTTTACATTAGCAAGACACCAGTCTCTCAATTTATCTTTTAATACATCTCTGAAATATGGGGCGATACCTACATTCTCATCTAATTTTTTAAAATTCGTAATAAGCGGTTTGGCTTTTAATTTTGTTGCTTCAGCTTCAGTTAAATATTTTTCTTTACAAACTACCATTTGATTTATTACTGTATTTCTTCTGTCCATCGATTCTTTAGGACGTGTTATGGGGTTGTAGTAATAACTTTTTAACATTCCAATTAATACAGCGGCTTCTTCAATTTTTAAATCCTTTGGTTCTTTTTGAAAATACATTCTTGATGCATTGCGGATACCAAAAACATTTGCCCAGGGAGCCCTGTTTAAATAAAGTGTAATAATTTCTTCTTTGGTAAAATTGCGTTCTAATTTTACAGCAACAATCCATTCCTTTATTTTTTGAATACCTCTTTTCAAAATATTCCCTTTTCCCTGGCCAAGCATCATTTTGGCTACCTGCTGGGTTATAGTACTGCCACCACCTTGTGTACCCGCAGTAAATACCACCCTTCCTACAGCCTGTGCATCAATGCCAGAGTGGTCGTAAAAGCGTTCGTCTTCTGTTGCTATTAAAGCATGAATGGCATTTGGTGATATTTCATTGTACTTTACTTCGCTGCGGTTTTCTGAGTAATACTTACCCATAAGGATACCATCACTGCTGTAAATTTCTGTTGCTAAATCAGCTTCGGGATTTTCCAATTGTTTTATAGAAGGCATTTTGCCAAGCAATCCAAAGTTGGCACCCACAAATAGCAGTACCACAAAAGCTAATCCGCCAAAAAATATCCGCCAAAAAATTTTTACAGAACGTTTCATACAATATAAAGAGTTAAGGGGGTTAGTTTAAATGATAAGTACAAAAATACCTTTCTCATTTATTTTTTATTAATAATGCCTGTTAAAACTTGCCGGGATATTGTTTATTTAACAGGGCCTTGTAACCGGTAATATCTTTATTTAATTTTAGCACCTGCATATTTTCGGCGGTAATAATAAAAAATGAATATTTATTTGCCGGCAACCACGATACTTCCCTTGCAGCAGATTTTTTTATCTTTTCATAATATTGCAATGCTGTGGCACCATCTGTAAAAGAAGAAATAATTAATACGCTGCGTTCGCCATCAATTACATCTTTTACAATATCAATTTTTTGGCCGTAATAATTTTCTTTATTGTAACGGGTAAAAGCATTCTTTGCTTCGTTAATATAAACACCATCTACTTTTTCTAAAAGCATTATAACGGTGTGTGGCGAATCGGGCTTTATTACAAACGTACCATTGGTTAAAAGCGGGGGTGCTTTTGCAACAGTATCTTTTATTACCGGTGCTGCTACTGCAGGCTTTTGTATAACCGACGGAACGTTAACTATTTTTACCGGTTGCTTTACTGCCGGGTGATTATCATTTGCCATTAAAACAACATCCTCTTCGGCACGGGTTACCTGTAAATTGGTAAGATAAGTTTCAATTTCTTTTCTTCTCTTAATTACATCAATCATAGTTTCGGCCTTGGCTTTTAAAGGCGAATTGGGATTGTTTTCTATCAATGTATTTAAGCCATCTATTGCAACACTGTCGTTGCACATTCTTACATTGTACAATGCTTCTATATAAAGTAATTGCGGTGTCCAGTAATTTACGCCGTATAAAGAATCTGCTTTTTTCTTTTCACTTAAGGCTTTGTCAAACTTTCCTTCTATAAAAAGATCATAAACGTTTTCGTAAGTTTTTGTTGCTTCGGGGTTTTTTGTTTTGGGGTTTAATGCAGCAGGTGTATTTGCCATCTTCCATGCGTTGGAACTGGCAAATTTAGTGTTCAGCAAATTTTTGTAATAATTAGCCCTTTCGCTATTACCTAATTTGTTGTAGCAATAATATAAACCTAAATAAATGTCACCGTCAGCTAATTTATCAGGAAAGCGCTGTAAACTTTCTTCGTAAGTTTTTATCGCTTCTTCATAATCTTCCAATTCGTTTTGATAAAGTTTTGCAAGGCTTAATAAATTGCTGGAAAGAATGCTGTTGCTGGTGTCAATTTTTTCCAGGGTAAGCGGCAGCGCTTGCATAAGGCCATCGTAAGTAATTTCTGTTAGCTGCGTTGCGGCGGTAGCGGATCCTCCATCTTTACCCGGTGCTGCAGTAATATTGCCTGCATTGGTTTGTAAAGTTTGATCAATTGCCGATTTTCTACGCCAGTTATCTACATTAATTCTTGTACCCCATTTGCTTTTAAAATCGCTAAAGCCCCTTGTTTTTAAAGCACTGTTGTAAAAATACCATTCTCCTTTAGTAGTATTAGCTGCAAAAATATCAGCAGGAGGATTATTTGCACTGCCGAAGGTGATCGGATCGTTTCCGGTATTACTGCCATCGTCTTTTAAACCATTTTCTTTACGCAATTTCTTTACTAATTTTTTTACAAAGGCTTCTCTCTCGGCTGGCGAAAGTGCGGCTATGCGTTGCAGACTGTCTTCTCTTTCTATTGTTGTAATATGATCAACGATTTTTGTTAATGCAGCCTTCCTTATTTGAACCTCTGCAAGGTTGTCGGTAAAAGTGGTATCACTCATTTGCAGGCTGTCGTACATATTGGCAGCCATTCTATACATTTTGCGTTTATAAGCAATATCGCCTAATTGTAAAAATGCTTTGTTTTTATAGGTGATATTGTTTTCGTTGTAGCGAACACTTTTATCAAAATTAATTATGGCAGCATTTGTATCGGGTCTTTGCAACAATAGTTGTGCGGCAGAATAATAAACAATATCACGGTAAGCTTCAAACTTATCTTTTTTTGCCATTTTTAAAAGCGTGGCAATGCTTTTATCTAACTCTTTTAAGTTATCACCAGTACGGTACATTTTAGCATCATTCAACCTGGCGTAAATATCTAATAGCGGATCAACTGTATGTTTAGATGCTTTTACATAATACGCTGATGCTTTTTCTGTTTGGCCATTCATTTCGTACAGCTGTGCCAGTAAAAATTCCCTGCGGGATTTATCCTGTTTATCATCAGCATTGGTTAAAGCTTTTTCTAAATGTGCAGCAGCACTGTCGTACCCCGATTGTTTAAAATACCAATAAGCATTTACCTCATCCAAATCGTTTTGTAAACGTTTAGGCAGGTTGGCATCGTTTTGTAAAGTGTTGATGAGGCCTCCACTTTCGCCAAATTCGTTTTGTTCAATTAATGCACGGGCAAGCCATATTAATGCATCGTTGCGGCTTGGTGGAAGCGATGCCACTTTTTGTAAAAAATTTCTTTTTTCTGTATTGGCAATAGAGATATTGCTGCCACTTGCCGATTCATTACCACCTACTACACGGTTATCATCTTCCTTTTTTTTGCGTGGAAAAAGATTGTAGTTGATAAACTGAAATGTCATTGCTGCCGAATCAAAATCTTTTCGGTAATAATAAGATTTACCAATAAGGAGGTACATATTATCCACCCAGTCGTTTCTTAAATCATGCAATAAAATACCGGCGGTGCTTTTGTAAATAATAGAATCCAGTTCTTGTTTTTGCGATGCTGTATTTTCTAATGAATAAGGATAGAAGGGGAGCAGTTTACTGTAATCGTCTTTATTACTTAGTTTGGCTCTTTCCACCACTGCATTAACTTTATTATTGGCATTAAAATAATAATTGTAATGGGTTACCGTATTTTGTATAAGGTGCCTTGAAGTGGTGAATTTTTTATCAGCAGTTTTTTCTGACCCCAGTTTTCTGTTCTCGTATTTTTCTGGTTTTTTTTCTTTGCCAAACGGGTCAATGGTCCAGGTAGGCTGAGCCATTAAATTATAAAAACAGCTGTTAACAGCAAAAAATAAAAAAATAAAAGCAATGGTTCTTTTCAGCATGTATCAAAAGGTTAGAAAACAGGCATAAATATCGGTTATTTTTAGTAATTGTTTCAAGAAAGGTGTTGGCTGATTACACTTTAATCTTTTTTTAAGATGCGCCGCAACTGCTTCGCCTATTACGGTTGGTTTTAACGAGTAGTATTACTCTTTTTTGCACATTTATTGCTTTTTAAGCAGGCTTTAATTATTTTTATCTTCCACAAAAAAAAATATGTCAAAATTTGACGCTAACAACACGTTAAAAAGGCTGCGGAACCGTTACAGATTAGTGGTGATGAATGAAGACACTTACGAAGAGGTGGTGAAATTTAAATTAAACAGGCTGAGTGTATATATTGCTTTAAGTACCCTTTTTGTTTTATTAGTGGGATTAACGGTTGCATTAATAGTTTTTACACCGTTAAAATATTATTTACCGGGTGTGGGTTACGGCAACTCCAAGCAGGTAAAAGAATACAGGGTGCTTAAAGTAAGAACAGATTCAATTGAAAAGGCGCTGGAATACAAGCAGCAATATTTTAACGATTTACAAAAAGTATTGCAGGGCAGTGTTCCAAAATTAGATACCAACAAACTGGATTTACCCAAATTAGAAAATAGCGACGATTGAACTGAAAATTTTTCAACCTCAAAAACTAAAGAATATGTTTAAATCCAAATCCAAATCATCATTTGATGAATCAACTGCCACTTCCACCACCATTATTGGTGCAGGAACCACTATTAGCGGCAACATACAAAGCAATGGCGATATACGCATTGACGGCGTACTAAAAGGTAACCTTACTTCAAAAGCAAAAGTTTTAATTGGTGCCGATGGTGTTGTTGAAGGCGACATTGATGGTAAGCAGGCCGATGTTTTAGGTAAAGTAACCGGTAAAGTAAAAGTTGCCGAACTGCTGTACCTGCATGGCAATGCAGTGGTGGATGGTGATTTGTACGCCGGAAAATTACAAATTGAACCAACCGCATCATTCAATGGCCAATGCCATATGGGTGCTAATGTGGTGGAGTTTGTTACCG
>NZ_JANPCM010000560.1:0-13500 GCF_031430955.1 Ferruginibacter sp. | reverse complement strand
CCTTGCTGTTCTTTCATTTTCTGCAAAAATTACCGAACATTTTTTTACAGCATCAATAATATATGAGGGAATTGTTTCCACCGCAGCCTCATCTAACACCGAGGGCACTAAATAAATTGTACTTGTCATTATAAAAAGTTGAAAAGTTTAAGTGTTGAAGATTGCAGAACCTCTTTGCAGTTGCTTAAAAGATTATTTTTCACCATGCACCAACGATAATTCATTTCCTTTTTCACCATACAAACTAATGGTGGCAGCTATTACAGCGTAGCTGGGTGCCAGTATCCAGCCTAATATGGGCAGTAAGTGCATCATATAAAAAACCATTCCATTACCTATAGCCAAACCTTTGTGCCTGCCAATAAAAGCAATACTCTGTGAGGTAGATAACTTATTTCTTTCGCAACTGTAATCCAGCATTGAGAATCCCAGGTAATAACATTCTACCAGTAATGCAATTAAAGGTGTTATCCATCCGACTACTGGTATAAAAGCTAAAATAAAAATTGAAATGGCATATACCGTTTGCCACAGCATATTTCTTAATGCAATTTTTATTCCCCTTGCAATATCTTTTAATAATTGTATAAAGCTAAAAGGGAAATCTTTGCCTTCCATTATAGCTTCGGTTTTTTCGCTCAAATAAGCAAATAACGGCGAACCAATAATTAAAAATAAATATTTAAATAAAGAAAAATAAAACATCAGTAATACTAAATACAAAATAATTTGTGCAAAAATTATCAGCCAGCTTAACCAGCTGTTTTGCATTTTTTGAAGCCAAAGTGTAATGCCGGTTTTTACCATTACAAAATCAATAGCATAATTGCTTGATTTAAGAAACAACCAAATGCCAACGCAAAAAAGCAGGGCATATATCAGGCCGGGGATAAAAATCCACTTCCACAACCGGTGCTTAATAATAAACCGGTGGGTTTGAAAATACGCCTGTATTGCTGTAATAATTTCTTTAAGCATTGTAATGGTTGAAGCCGGTAGTTTACTTATTTTAGCTTTAAAGTTAAAGATATAATGAAGAAATTACCTGTTGAATTTTATGACCGTAAAGATGTAGTGCAAATTGCCCGTGATTTATTGGGCAAAATAATAGTTACAAAATTTGATGGCGTACTCACTTCGGGTAAAATTACAGAAACCGAAGCATATATTGGGCTTACCGATAAAGCGTCGCATTCCTTCGGGGGCAAACGAACATTGCGAAACGAACATATGTATGCCGCACCGGGCATTGCGTATGTTTATATTTGTTACGGCATGCATCATTTGTTTAATGTAGTAACTAATAAAAAAAATATTCCTGATGCAGTTTTAATAAGAGCTGTTGAACCTTTACAGGGCATTGAAACTATGCTGCAGCGAACTGGTAAAATAAAATTAGATAATACTTTAACCAAAGGGCCAGGTAATGTTGGCAGGGCATTGGGTATTTCAAAAAACCATTCCGGGTTAAGTTTACTGGGCAATAAAATTTTTATTTGTGATGATGATGTTTGGTATGATGAAAGTGAAATAGGATCTAGTAAACGTATTGGAGTAGAAAGTGCAGGGGCCGCTGCATTATATCAATACCGGTTTTATGTAAAAGAAAATAAATTTGTAAGCGGCTATCCAAATAAATAAAGTTAGCCTGCCCATTCCTTTTTAAGCATTGAAAAAATATACAGGTCAATAAAAGTATTGTTTACTAATTCCGCCTCCCTTAAAATACCTTCCTTTTTAAATCCAAGCTTTTCGGGTATTGCCTTGCTTTTATTATTTCCGGTGCCGCACTTAATTTCAATTCTGTTTATATTAAGTGTATCGTATGCATAGTTTATTATTGCTTTGCAGCATTTTGAAATGATGCCTTTGCCGGTATAATTTTCATCAAGCCAGTAACCAATGGAGGCAATTTTATTTTGATGATCTATATTATGAAGACCAATTCTGCCAGCAACAATTTTATTAAAAATTATTACGTATCCAAGATCGCTGCCTTGGTCATGCTGCAGCTTACATTTTGCAATGTAGTTTTTAAAATCGCCGATGGTTTGGATGTTATCAACCCAGGGCAGCCATTCCTTTAAATAATTTCTGTTAGCTTCTATTAAATTTAACACAGGCAACGCATGTGTGTTATCTATTAATTCCAACAAAATATTATCGTCAACTTTTATTGTCATGATAAGTTGAAATTAAATTTTTTTAACTGAAAATTTTATAAGCGTAAAAAACTCCCGTTTGTTTTAAGAACGGGAGTTGCAAATTATTGATAATTATTATTGTTTATCTTATCAGTACCTCACCGGTTTTTATTTTATTACCCGCTGCATCACTCAGTATTACATAATAAATACCTGAGCTATTTCTTCTTAAATCAATAGCTAAGAGTTGGTAAGCCTGGGTAACCGGAAACTCTTTACTATAAACCTTTTCGCCTTTACTGCTGTAAATGGTTACAATTTGTTTGGTACTTGTTCCGCCAGCATTGTAATATACAACTGAAAATTTACCATCATTAGGGCTTGGGTAAATAAACAATTTACTGTTAGCAGAATCTGCAATAGTAATTACCTGCGATGAATCAACACAGCCATTAGCATCGGTAACCCTTACTTTATAACTCCCGAGGCTGGTAATATTTACAGGCAAAGTGCTGCTGGTATTACTTATTAAAGCATTGTTTTTAAACCATGCGTAAGTAATAGGGTTTGCAGCACTGGTAGCAGTGGCAGTAAGTGTGGTAACTAAACCGGGGAAAAGGTTTTTATAAGGCCCCACGTTTAGTGATATTGTTGGCAATGGATTAATAATTACGGTTACACTACCTGCCATTTGTTGTGTACAACCCGTTGTAACATTTGTGGCCAGTACAGTGTATATGCCTGCAGTTGTTTTGTTGCCGAAATTCAGCGCAACTCCAGTGCCAACCTTAGGTGTATCGTTATTAATTCCATTTAATTGTAATTGATATCTTATGCCACTTGTAGAATTACTTAATCCAACAGCGACACCGCCACTGCCTGCACAGTATGCTCCGCCGCCAGATACTGTTAATTGAGTTGGGGCAGCGTTTATATTTAAAGTGCCGGCTGCCGAGTTAGCAGCACCACAAGGAGCTGTACCCGAAATAACACAACGGTAAAGATTTCCATTTAGGCTAAAGGGTACACCGGTTAATGTTAAAGTAGTTGTAGTTGTACCGGAGTAAATACTGGTATTGGCAACATTAGTGTAAGAAATGCCGCCATTAGTACTTACCTGCCACTGATAGGTTGGCGTAGTACCTGCGGCAGTAATACTAAAACTTGCATTACCGTTTTCGCACAAAATTGTATTTGCAGGATTAGCGCTAACACTTACTGGCGTATATACACTTAAAGTTGCTATACTGGTAGTTGCAGCCGGGGCACATGTGCCGCCAATTACACAACGGTATTTATAATTGTTCATCGCAACTGCAGTACCGGTAATATTTAATGCAGCTGTGGTAACATTTGAATATACGCCACCATTTACAAGGTTGTTAAAAGTAACGCCACCATCTGTACTTTCCTGCCATTGATAAGTTAATGCGGTACCAGTTGCAGCAGTGCTGAAAGAAGCATTTTGTGTTGCACAAATTATACTCGTTACTGCAGGCTGTGTTGTAATTACAGGAGCGGTATTAACAGTAAGCGATGCACTGTTAGAGTTTATTGGAGGACAACTGCCCGAAACAACACAGCGGTACAAATTATTATTTGCGGTTGCCGGTACGCCTGTTAAAGTTAATGTGGCTGTGGTTGTACCTGAATAAATACCTGTATTGGTAACATTGCCATAAGTGGCTCCACCATTAGTACTTTCCTGCCACTGGTAGGTAACCGTACCGGATACATTTACAGTAAAAGAAGTATTTCCTCCTGCACATAATGCAGTGTTGGATGGTTGAGAATTAATAATTAAAGTGCTGCCAACTGTAAGCGTAGCCGCAGTTGATGTTACAGCAGGTGTACATGTACCTGTAACAACAGAGCGGTACTGATAGCCATTTTGAAGAAGCGTTGCAACAAATGTGTAGGAGGCTGATGTTGCAGCAGGCACATTATTAAATGTGGCACCGCCATCGGTACTTTCCTGCCATTGATAAGTTAAACCACCTCCGGATGCTGCAACAGTAAACGTTACATTGTTAGCTGCACATACACCATTGCTAACAGGCTGTGTGGTTATTGTTGGGGTTGCATTTACTGTAAGAGTACCTGCATTTGAATTTATAGGCGTGCAGGCACTGCCAATTATGCAACGGTATAAATTACCGTTTAAAGTAACTGAAGCTGAAGTAATAGCAAGATTGTTTGAAGTAACACCCGAATAAGGCGCAGTATTAGTTAAGTTAGTATAAGTAACACCGCCATTTGTACTAACCTGCCATTGATAAGTTAATGAAGCGCCTGTGGCAGCTACAGCAAAAGAAGTATTGGTATTGGCACAAATAGCACTGTTTGCTGGTTGACTGCTTATAGAGGTGGCAGCATTAACTGTAAGCATTGCATTTGTTGATGTAGTGCTTAAAGGTGCACAATCGCCGGTTGCAATACAATGGTATTGATAGTTGTTCATTGTTGCAGTTACACCTGTTAATGTTAATGTAGTTGTGGTTGCACCACTGTATATACCGCCATTAGTAATATTTGTAAAAGTTGCGCCACCATTAATGCTTTCCTGCCATTGAAATCCGGTGCCAGAACCAGTGATAGAAAAAGTTGCATTATTTGAAACACATGCACTTGTATTGGTTGGTTGAGTGGTTATTGATGACGCTGTGCAATTTGATGGAAGATTGGCTGTCCATATGCCACGGCCATGCGTAGATGCTGCAATAAGGCGATCAGAAGTCCTGTACCTCAGCATTTCTGTTTTTACTGTTGGAAATGTTGTTTCAGGTACCCAAACAGTACTTGCACCATTAAGGGCATCTGTTGACCAAACTCCTGTTTCTGTTGAAATGTATGCCTTCGCATTATTATCCGGATTAAATAGCGAACAGTAAACAGGCATGTCTGGTAAATTTCCATCGCAAGCCGTCCAGGAAGTTCCTCCGTTGGTAGATGACCACACATTGGTAAGGCCAGCGCCAGTACTTGTAACTGTTGCAATTAGGTTTTGATTGCTGGTTCCTATTACAATGCTGTTAACATAACCCGTCATACCCGCTGGTGTAATATTTACTTCAGTTGGGGTAGCATCAGCATTATCCATTTGAATAACACGACCGGCAGCAGTACCAAAGTAAACCCTGTTAGCAGTGTATGGCGAAACTGTTACAGAAGCAATTTTTGCTCCGGCAAAATTTGTAACTGTAACGGGTGTTAAAGTAAATCCTGATTGAGGATTTTCCCATCTTACATACTGATCAGCATTATACCCTGCATAAACTTTATTACCTGCATCATCATAATCAAAAGGATTTATAAATTGCCCGCTGCTGCTGGAGTTACCATTACCACTCCAGGTTGCCCCACCGTCTGCACTTCTTCTGAAATTGCTATACACATATGCGCCTACCTGGAACTGTGGCTGGTCTTGGTCTATATCAACATAAGCGCCATCACCACCTGTTACTTCTACAGAACTGGTTAAGCCTGCGCCATTAAATTGATGCGTTCCATTATCCTGGGCACCAGCTAAAAAATAATTAGTTAATGTTGGGTGAATAGCAACTGAATAAAATTGTTTAAGCCTGAGGCCACTATTTTTATCAGAAAAATTTGTTCCTTTATTAGTTGAATAAAATACACCACCATCACATCCTACTAAAAATTTATTGCCATTATCGTACCATGTAAAGTTATGCTGGTCGGCATGTACATACTGGCCGGTCGTGCCTACCCATTCGCTGATCTTGCTAAAAGTAGCACCACCATCTGTAGATCTTATTAGATTTAGGCTGCCCACTATTACATTATTAGCATCGGAAGGATCAACTCCTAAACCAATTGCATACCACCCCTGTCCGCCATTGGTATTTGATCCGTTTAAGTCAAGAATATTTGTCGACGTAAGTGTTGTCGTTGTCCAGTTACTACCACCATCAACAGATTTGGCAATTGCATTTATAAAAGAACTTGAAGCATTATTATTGGGATTTGCCAACGCAGCATATACCGTATTGCCTGCACAGGCTAATTCTGTTCTTGCACCAGATGTTCCTGAAGGAAAAGTAAATAAAGTTGTTGCAGAACTCCATGTAGCTGTGGTTACAGTTGCCGGACTATTTGTAAACCGGTAACCGCCTACGCCTGCTGCAGAAAATAATCCTGCACTAACATGCATGGTGCCGGTACTGCTGATTTCAAAATCGACAACTCTGGAAGTAGTGGTAAATGGATTAATGCTTGTCCATGTAGCTCCCTGATCTGTTGATCTTTGTAAACCCACAGCTACAGAAATACCAATAGTACTCACATATACATTTCCAGCAGCGTCACATAAAATTTTAGAGCATCTTGTTAAAGTAGATGTGCTGGGAAGCAATGTCCATGTAACACCATGATCAATACTTTTAAAAACACCATTACCAAAAACTGCATCCCCATTAAAAAAAGCTTCTCCTGTACAGAAATACATGGTGTTTGTATTGGTAGGATCCTGGCAAATACCTGAAACAGAGAGGTTGCTTAAAAAATCATTTACTACTGTCCATGTAGGTGTTGTTGCTGTTATGTCTGTAGTTTTCCAAATACCGCCATCAACACCCCCTACCCAAACTGTTTTGCCAGTTGCATCTGCCAAGTCAACCCATACAGCTCTTATACGGCCGGAAGTTACTCCATTACCAGGCCTTGTGTTACCGTTTGATGGCCCAACTACGTCAGTGAAAGAACCTCTTTCCGTCCAGGTTAAAGCAGTAGCAGCATTTGGGGTTGCTGTGTGCTGGTCTTTTAATTGTTGAGTTTGCAATACTGCCTGCCACATTTTATCTCTGTCCACTTTTCCTGTAAAAGGATTTTTTGTACGGTTATATTCAAACTCTGCGGCTTTATCAGGTCCGTCGTACATATCATTTTCTTCCGTTTCATTTTCTTCACGTTCAGTTTTTTGTCCGCAAGAGTTTAATAAAGAAAATAAGGTAATAAATAAAATTGGTAATAGAAGGGTGTAAATTTTTTTCATAAAAGCATTTTAGTTGGTTTAGTATAAATTTGAGGCGGATATTTTAAGTAAACATACCGGCTGTAAAAAAGTTTGGTATAAAATTTTAAAGCTGTTAAAAGTAAAGACTTACAAATTCTAAAGCAATACTCAATTTTAGGTAGGCTTATTTTGTTACAGGTTAGTAGTGTAATTTAATAAGGGTACTTTTTATAAATTAAAAGTACAAAAAAACTCCCGCATTTTAGCGGGAGTAAGAAATTATTTAGTACCTATCTTATAAGTACCTCGCCTGTTTTAATTTTATTACCATTAGCCTCTCTTAAAACAATATAATATACACCGGAGCTATTGCGGCGTAAATCTATCTTATGTAATTGATAAGCCTGAGATACGGTGTATTCTTTATTACTTATGCTGCGTCCATAGCTATCGTAAACTACTATACTTTGTTTTGTTTTGTTGGTTAAAGAAGCACCTTCGGTGTAATACGAAACTGTAAATAACCCATCGCTTGGGCTGGGGAAAATAAACAGCCTGGTGCTTGGGGCTGCAGTAATTTCTTTTAATTCTGATGCACAACTACCCGTTGCGCTGGTTACAATAACCTGGTATTTTCCTAACTCATTTACTGTAGCAATTAATGAGTTGCCTGTGGCTAAAGGTAATAATGTACCTTCTAAATTCCAGGCAAAACTTAAACCGGGTGCAGGCGTTACATTTACTGTTAATGTAGTTTGCTGCCCGGCTGATAAAGAAGTTAAAGGAGCAATACTTATTACTGGCTGCGGAGTAACATTAAGCACAGCACTATTTGAGTTTACAAATCCGCAAGGTGCAGTACCGGTTAAAACATTTCTGTACCTGTAACTGTTCATACTGGCAGTAATACCGGCTAAGCTAAGCGTATTTGTAGTTGTACCAAGATAAATACCTCCATTAGTTACATTGGTCCATGTAGTACCGCCATTAGTACTTTCCTGCCATTGATAAGTGGGTGAAGTACCGGTTACAGCTGTTGTAAAGCTGGTTGAACCTGTTGCACAAATATTTGTATTTGCAGCTGGCTGTGCGGTGATACTAATTGGTGTGTTAACAACAAGTGCGGCATTTGTGGTAGTTGCAGCAGGCGCACATGTTCCATCAACTACACTGCGGTACTGGTAACCACTCATGGCAGCAGTAGCTGCTGTAATTACTAGAGAACCTGTTGTAGCTCCGCTGTAAACTCCACCATTAGTAACATTACTCCACGGGCCGCCAGCACCTGCTGTACTTAATTGCCATTGGTAATTTAATGCAGTTCCATTAGCAGTTGCAGTGTAAGTTATATTTGAGCCTGCGCAAAGTGTAGTGGATGCTGCTGGTTGTGCAGTTATTGCAGGTGCAGTGTTTACCGTTAATACAGCATTGGCAGAATTTACAGCAGCACATGAGGTGGCTCCACTAATAATACAACGGTATTGATAATTATTCATACCTGCTGTAATACCGGTTAAATTTACAGCAGCTGTGGTTGCACCAGAGTAAATACCTCCGTTAGTAATATTTGTAAAAGAATTGCCACCATTGGTACTTTCCTGCCATTGATAAGTTGGTGCGGTACCAGTTACCGCTACTGTAAATGTTGCAGCAGCACCTGCACATAAAGTTGAATTGGCAGGTGGAGATGTTACTGCTAAAGGGGTATTAACTGTAAGCAAAGTACAGTTAGTAGTTGCAGTGCCGGGGCAAGCACCATTTATTAAACACCTGAAACTGCTATTATTTAAACCCGTAGTGACGCCTGTAATGGTTAATGTAGCAGATGTTACACCTGAATAAGGAGTGCCGTTAGCAAGATTACTAAAAGTTGAACAACCGTTAGTACTAACCTGCCACTGATAAGTTAATGTTGTACCTGTTGCCGCTACTGTAAAAGATGTATTTTGACTGGCACAAATTGTACTTGCAGCAGGCTGTGTGGTTATAGCAGGTGGTGTGTTTACTGTTAATATTGCTGCAGCGGACGTGGTGGTATTACATTGCCCGATGACAATACAACGGTATTGATAATTATTTTGTGATGCAAGTGTGCTTACAATAGAATAATTAGTAGTGGTTGCGCCGGTAATATTACTAAAGTTAGTGCCTCCATCAGTACTCACCTGCCATTGATATGCAGTGGCGGTTGCGGAAGTAATTGAAAAAGATGCAGGCGAACCGGCACAAGTTAGTTGTGCTGCAGGTTGCAAAGTAATTGATGGGCCAGTACCAGGATTAACAGTATAAGTTAATATTTTGGTTTGAGTAATTGCACCCGAAACACCTGTTACTACAATATTGTAACTGCCTGCAGAAAGTGTATTGGTATTGTTAAGCGTAACATCTGTGCTGTTGCCGGGAGTTAGAGGGTTAACACTAAAGCTAACGGTAGTACCTGCCGGATTTCCGGTTGCGGAAAGATTTATTGGAACAACATAACCTCCGTTTGAAATGGTACCTAATGTTATTGTTGCAGAAGTTGCACTGCCACAGGCAACCGAGGCCGGCGCTGAACCTGAAAAATCAAAACCGGTAACCGGTGCCGTTATAGTAAAATTAACATTGGAAATATCAAAGAAAATATTGCCAATTGCTTCTACTTTAATTCTTCCAGCTGAGGTAGCGCCACTCGGTATTGCCAGCGCTTCATTGCCATCATTAGCTGTACTTGCAGCCAATACTGTTGGATAAGTAGCGCCTCCGTCTGTTGATAAAGAAATTTTTACGTTGGTAACGCCAACAGGAGCAATTTGTGTACCTGCAGTATTCCAGGTAATAGATTGTGTACTTCCTCCCGGCCAGCTTTCTCCACCATTGGGAGCAGATAATGTAAATGGAGTAGTGCCCACAACACTTACCTGAAACACACTTGTACCCTGGCATCCTGAACCACTTGAAACAACACCTCCGCCAGCAGCACGGTTATCTCTTACCGTTAGCCTGAATTTCATAGTTCTTGCCACCGGCGATAAAGTTTCTCCCTTTAAACCACCCATGGCTGATGGCGGATTGGTTGGAAAACCGGCTAATATTACAGCCATATCAGGGAAGGTCCTGCTTCCTGTAGTTTTTGGAACCCGTGATTTGAATAAAGGAACAGTATTATTAACCGGCGCAGTAGCACCTGCATTCCAGGTTGCTGTTCCGCTAAAATCCCATTGCTCCCAGCAATAAGTAAGTGGATCGCCATTAGCATCCGAGGCTGAACCTGTTAGAGTAAAAGGTGTACCCGGCGGAATGCTTAAGCCATTATTAGGTAAAGGATCTATTACAGGCAAAGTATTTCCAGTAGGTGTAGATGTACCGCAAGTACTGCCACCACCAGTTGTAACAAAATTGCTTATCTCATCAAAACTAATAGGATGAAAATATGGATCGCTGTTTGGTTGAATATTTTCGGCACCGCAAATGCCGGCATAAGCCTGTATGGTGGTTCCGCTTCCTACTTCGTATTTGGTTGATGTTGGAGAAGAGCCACAACCAGCCATGGAGTGATTACCGCCAAATTGATGCCCCATTTCATGCGCTACATAATCAATATCGTAAGGATCTCCGGTTGGGTTAGGGCTTCCTGTAATACCTCTTGCTTTACTGCCACCACAAGGTGAATTAAGTTGTGCTAATCCACCACCACCGGTACTAAATGTGTGGCCAATATCGTAATTGGTAAAACCTATATTAGCATCAATTACTGTCTGGCTTTCGTTAATCAATACGTTGGCATTATTGTTTCCGTTAAACGGATCTGTTGAGGCATTTAAATATTCTATTACATTATTATTGGCCACTAATATCATCCTTATAGATACTTCAGTTTCATAAACACCCACAACCCTGTTTACTGATGTTACAATTGCTGCATGTAAAATTGTAGCGTTAGTGCCTGCATTTATACCCGGTGCCTGAGCATACTCTCCCGTACAGGCTACAGCTAACCGGTAGGTTCTTAAATCTGTTCCTAAACATTGTGCTGTTACGCCATTTATTGGTGGCGGTGCAACTGTATTATCTGGTACTTCGCAAAAAATGGTACCTGTTTTTGTAAAATCTTTACGGTAATAACTTATATAATCATTAACCATTCCTCTTGCATATGGGTCAATATAATAAGAGCCGTTGATGGTTAACACCTGCGCATGAAATCCGTAAGGAGAATAATCTAAACGAATAGTGGCATAAGGGTCATCAATACCCTGACCAGTAAAGGTTTTAATATCCGGAAACTTTGCTGCTAAGGCCGGTTCCTGGATACTGCTTTCCCAAATATGAAATTTAGCAATGCGGCCATTCGGTGCAGGTAGTTCCAATACCGGTGTTTGTTTGCGGTTAGTAATATTTCTTTCACTTGGTAATGACCATAAAAATTTTTTAAGTTGCTGGTTGTTTAAGCTTACAGCCCTGAACTTTTGAGGAATAATTACTCTTTTTGAATTACCGGTTTGTATAGCACTTTCATTAATATCCGTAAAAAAAAGATTTTGTGCATTTACGGTAAAAGCTAATGATAATATAAACAGTAGTGCAATAACTACTTTGTAGATTTTTTTCATAAACAGTTTTAGTTAGTGTTGATTATAAAAATAGGGGATTTCCTGATTTTGAGGAAATAATGTTTAACCAACTTTAAACTGAAAAACTATCTGAAAATATTGTCAACCAGCTATTAAAATTTAGGACATGGGATGCCTTTGTTTTCGGCAGGTTGTTTAATGTAGATCAGAGAAATTTCTGAACCACCACGGGTATTGGTGGCAGCTTTTAAACTGGAGATATTTAAATCGTAACTGGCGCCAATTCTAAGGCCGCCAAATTCTAAACCAACATAAGGAACAATGGCATCATTAAAACGTATCCAGCTGCCGAGGTAAACACTGGTAGGGTTTTCTTCATCCTGGTTTAAATTGGCAGCAATAGCAGCACCCAATGTAGTTTCGCTGGCTTTGTTTTGTATTTGATGAATCACTGATGCATGAACAGTTAGCTGATCCGATACAGGAAAAGAGCCACCACCATGCACAGTAATGCGACCGCTTAAATACCAGTTTTTATCTTTAAAACTAACTTTAGGCCGGTTAATATGATACATGGAAACACCTAAATAATAATTGTTGATACCATTGCTTGAACCGGAATATAACATACCGGCATTTACATCAAAATAACCCTGGTTATTGCCATTGGTTAATATATCAGTTGTAGTGCCTGTAAAACCGTTTTGTGTAAGCATATCTTCAAAATTTAGTTTGGTAACATCCAAACTTAAATTAGAATAAGTACCCTGAAAACCTGCACCAATTGTGCTGTAACCATTTTCATCTAAAGACTTATGATAAGACATAGATGCAGAACCATAATTTAATTTTAAAATATTATTGGCACTGGCATCTGATAAGCCAGAAAGGCCTACACCAAAAACATCTCCTTCTGCAATCCTGTTTTGTAAAATAGGAAAATCTATTGAAGCACTTGATGTTACATACGCCTTAGGGATAGAAGGCCACTGATCTCTGTGGTTAGCGGCCAAACGCCATAAACCATTAAACTTGCCGGTAAAGGCAGGGTTTAAAGTTAATGGTGAAGAAAAGAATTGCGAAAAATGCGGATCCTGTGCATTAGCAATTACTGAAAATAAAAGGGCAGCGGTAAAAAGGATTGATTTTCTCATTTTCATAAACTATTCAGAAAACTAAAGATAAGGAATTACAGCAAAAAGCTGCATCAAAAAATAAGGAAAGTTGAAGGTTGATTGTTGAACGTTGTGCAACCTGCTCACTTCTAACCTTAAACTTTTAACTATCAACTTTCAACTATGGACCTTTAACCCTGCAACTTTGCGCCAAAAGCCAAATCCCCGGCATCTCCTAAACCTGGTACAATGTAACCTTTGGCAGTTATCTCATCATCAATATCGCCACACCAAATGGTAGCTTTAGGCACTTCTCGTTTTACATATTCAATACCCACAGTGCAGGCAATAGCACAAACAATATGCAGCTCTTTAATTGTACCTTCTTCTTTTAAATATTGTATAGATTTTACCAGTGAAGATCCTGTTGCAATCATAGGGTCGCTGATAATTACCACCCGGCCTTCAATTTCGGGGCAGCTCATATATTCCAGACTTATATCAAAACTGCCATCAGGATTGTGTTTACGGTAAGCGCTAATGAAAGCATTATCTGCCTTGTCAAAATAATTTAATAAACCATTATGCATAGCAAGGCCGGCACGTAAAATAGTGGCCAGCACAGGCTGTTGTTTTAAAACCATACTGGTAGAAATGCCCAGCGGTGTGGTAATTTCTTTTTCTTCCCACTCCATTTTTTTGCTTATTTCATA
>NZ_JANPCM010000559.1:0-5661 GCF_031430955.1 Ferruginibacter sp. | reverse complement strand
TTTTTGAAAAAAATAAAAAATAATTTTTAAGTGCCTGCCAGGAGCCTTAAAATTAACTGTAACACTTGTACTAAAAAACAATAGTTTTTTACAAAATGTTTTTATTTTTTTACATACAAAAAATAAATTACGAAATACATTTTCAAAATAAAGCAGCGTAAGTGGTTGGTAAATTTAAATAAGAGAAGAGCTGTATAATTTTAATAATTTTCCAGCGCCCTGCGAAACACCTGCAGCGCCTGCGTATTTTTTATCCGCTTAAATAACAGGCTGCGTTTTGCTTTTGGCTTTCGCAATTCTGCTAAAATTTCTTTATCAATAAAACCATGTTCCAATGCATCTTCTTCTGTATTGCTGTAATATACGGATTCAATTTTACTCCAGTAAATAGCAGCGGTACATAAAGGGCATGGTTCGGCGCTGGTATAAATTTCACAACCACTTAAATCAGTAGTCTGTAAATTTTTACAAGCATCTCTTATTGCCATCACTTCGGCATGTGCGGTAGGATCGCAATTGGCAAAAACTTTATTACCACTGCTGCCAACAATTTCACCTTTTCTAACAATGATAGCGCCAAATGGGCCGCCGCATTTACTGTCCAGGGCATACTGGCTAAGATCTACCGCCATTTGCATAAACCTGTTTTTATCTTCTTTTATCATTTAAAATAATTTTTAAATAAGCTGCTGCAAATGTTGCGCCATGCATTATAAAAAAACAGAGTGGTGGTAATGATAACGTGGAAATATACTATAAAAGTTTAAAAAATTAGTAAGTGCGAATTTTTTAGAGTAAAGGTGTGTACAAATGTTCCCGTATGGCATACACAATTATGCCCGCAGTATTTTTTACGTTCATCTTTTCAATAATTTTTAAACGTAACCCTTCAACAGTTCTTACACTTAAAAATATTTTTTCGCCAATTTCTTTATTGGTTAATCCTTCGCAGATGTAGCAGATTATTTCCTGCTCCCTTTCATTAAACTCAGGTTTTTCTTTTTTTAAATGCCAGTTGAATTTACTTTTTGCTACCATGCCCGCCAGTTTTTGAGAAGTAAGGCGGCAGTAATGCGGTTCGTTATTGGCAACTGTATGCACTGCTTCTATAATTTCTGTTTTGTCAGCATTTTTTAAAAGATATCCTTTTGCACCTGCCTCCAGCATATCCACAATTAAATCTTCTTCATCAAACATGGTTAAGGCAATAATGCCAATAGATGGATAATGTTCTGTAAGATATTTTGTGGCAGCAACACCATCAAGCTGCGGCATTTTTACATCGGTAATTATTACATCTGGTAAAGTATGTTTTACCAGTTCAATCAACTCCTTTCCATCTGCAGCTTCGCCGGCAACAATAATATCGGTCTGCCTTTGCAACATCAGTTTTAAACCATCCCTGAAAATTTCATGGTCGTCGGCAATAACAATTTTAATTGCAGTAGTACTCATTGTTTTTATTAAACCGGAATATCAAAAATATACGTTACCCCTTTACCGGGTTGAGAGCTGCAGGTTAACTCGCCACCCATAACTTCTGTACGGCTTTGCAAGTTACGCAACCCAAGTCCTTTAAGTTCTTTTGATTTTGAAAAATAATCAAACCCTTTTCCATTGTCGGAAGTAGCAAGCAGAATGCGATTTTCTTCTTTACGCAAACTGATCAATAATAAATTTGCGCCGGAATGTTTAATGGTATTGTGCAATACTTCCTGCACAATTCTGTACAAATTAATTTCTTTGTTTTGGTCAAGCCTAATCTCCTGCTCACAACTAAACCTTACTTCCAGCTTACTTGCTTTTTTATAGGTATCAGCTAATTCTATTATCGCAGTTTTTAATCCCTTACGCAGCAAAGTATTGGGCATAAGGTTGTTGGAAATTTCACGAAGTTTATGAATGATACTGTCGATATGCTGACTCGATTTTATAACCAGTTGCTGATCTTCTTCACCCGCAGTTTCAATATTATTTATTTGCAGTTTTACTGCAGATAATAACGGTCCCAGTTCATCATGCAGATCAGATGCTATTCTTCTTCTTTCGTTTTCAAGCGTATCAATTTCGGCCTGTATTTTATCTTTATGCATACGCAGGCTTTTTCTATGATAGCTTACTGCCGTTATAATAAAATATAACAGTATGATGCCTACCAACGAAGCAACAATTAAAATAGCCTGGTAAAATTCTTCTTCTTTGGAATCCATAGTGCAGCTGTTGCAAACATCAAATTAACAATAAGATTTGAATAACTGATTATACCCTGTAAGTTTCTACGCAAACCGCTGCTGGTATTTTTACCAAACACCGAAAGATAGGTAGAAGCTATTAAAAGATAAAAAGTAAAAAATATAATTACACCAAGCAATATCCAAAGTTTAGGATTTTTAAATATTGCCTGCCTGTCGGGTATTACAAATTTATTAAACGCCGTAACCGCAAAAAACAATAATGCAATGGTATAAAGTACAGGAAAATAAACGCCTGTTTTTGTAAACCCATCTGCAAAAAAAGTAAGTACCAGCCAGCAAATAAAAAAAATACCAATTATAAAAAGATAAATTTTCTTTTTATAATTAAATAAACCCCAAAGATGAAAAAGCCAGGTGTAAAAAAAGAATTCGAGGTAATCGAATACGTTTATCATTGCCGAAATGGTACTGTACATTTTATATTTTGTAAGTACAAAATTGGCTATCTCCACAAGAAGTGAAATAAAGGCAAGGTAGAAAAAGGGGTAATAAGATTTATCGATTGACTTATATCTTATTACCCCAATAATTACTGTAACAGCAATAGTGAGGCTTAGAATAAATAGTACTTCGCTGTTCATATATAAGGTACGAAGCTGATTAAAAATATTTTAATAATTAGTAGGACATGGAGGGTTACACTGTCCGTGTTCTTCTCCACCAACCTCTTCGCCTGACGATTCTGACGTTTTCATTTGCCGGCCGGCGCTATCTGCAGTTGCTGTTTCGTTAGTTACCTTGCCGGTTTTTTGTTCAGAAAGATATAAATTTTCGCCTTTGCTGTTAACACCCACCAATACTAAACGTACACTGCTGCTGTCGCCATTTTTATTTATCCCGTATAAAATTCTTATACCAACACAATCGGGAATTTGCAATAATTCTATTATTGCTTTTTTATTAAACGCTTCGCTGAAGGGAATAGAAAACCCCGGACGAAACTTTTGCAAAGAATCTCTTTCCCTGCTGAAAGCGGCCTCATATTCTTTAATTTTTTGCAATGGAATAAAATGATCAATTTTTGCCAGTGCCGATGTATCATTGGGCACCTGTATTACAACGCCGCCGCTATCGTTATTACAGGAAGCCATAAAAATTATAAGCGGCAGCAATAAAAATAATAGCCCGAAAAATGCAGAAAAGGTAATTTTTTTAGGTTGTTGCATGATAAGTAAATTTAAAAATGATGATAAAAGTAGAAATACATTCCATTAAAATTATACGTAGAACTACTTTTTTTTACTGCATCAACTACGTTTAATAATCAGTAGTGATGCGCTTGTTTTTTCTTACCCTTAGTTTCATCTTTACAATTCAATTACCCACTCCCACTTTTTGCCGGCAATAGTAAACCTTATCACTTAAAGTAAAAGTTATGAAACAAATTATGGGTACTAAAAAAAGAACTGCACGGCTAAATATTATTGCAGCCGATATTAGCAGTGCCAATTTTAACTGGGATTCTTTTGAAACAATGGCGGCATTTTATACCGAAGAAATTAAAAAAGTAACTGAGTCGCTTAACCAGCTTTCTATAATGGATGATGCCAGGCTGATTGTTATTTTATGCGGTAAAATAAAATTGATGAAAGAAAAGTTGAGGCGGAGGTGGTGAGGTATTACTGCCTTTGTAGTTTATAGTTAATTACATAAAAATAAATACCTCTGTATATATAATTGGATAATGCATCCTTGTAAATTCAAAGCGAGACTTTGAATTTACAAGGACAATTTTTTGTTACCGGCAGTAGTTTTTCATGGCATCATCGTTGCATCGCACTCTTGTGCGGTATACCATTGGGGAACTTTTATTTAAGCGGAGAAGACAATATTTTAATTAACAGCAGCTGTTTCTCTTGCAGGCATTTCGTTGTAAGTGTTACCTGCTAATTCTCTGCCTGCTTTCTTTTTATTGGTGCCGCCCCATTGTTTAAAAAAGAATAACACTTCCTGCTCCTGGCATTGTTGCTTAATATCCCAAACCCACCATTCTTCCATTGGTCTTGCTTTTCTTCCACTTTCGCCACCAACAATTACCCAGTCAATTCCCAATAAATTTAAATTCATTAACGGCCCAATTAAAGGTTCGCAAGAAAGAAATTTTACAGCTGCATTTGTTTGCCGTAAAAAATCTATACGCTGTGTTACTCTTTCATCTTCTACCGAAACACCCATCCAAATATTATTTGTCCAGTTTAGTTGTTCATGTATTTCAAATAACCTGTCTGCTCTTTTTGTTAGCACCTGGTAAGTATGTTGAGGTGTATTATTCATTACATGAAATACTTTTTTTATAAATTCAACAGGAACATCAGGATGAAATAAATCACTCATTGAATTTACAAATACCACTTTAGGTTTTTTCCATTCAAAAGGAGTCATTAATGAATCCTCATGCGTTCTTACCGCAAAGCCATCTTTATATTTATCAATGCCCATTGCCATTAAGCGGCGGGTCATTACTTCAGCATAACAATATTTACATCCTGCTGATATTTTTGTACAACCTGTTGTTGGATTCCAGGTCATTTCTGTCCATTCTATTGAGGATTGTGCCATGGGTTTATTAAGGCAGTTATAAGTATGAAATGAAGCTAATTAAAATCCAACATCAAATGAAACAGTATATAGTTCAATTTTTCTTTATGAACAGACTTATAAATTTCTTTATGGCTAAATTTTGAATGGCTTTCTTTAGATAATATTTGTTTAGCGTCAAAAGTTGTTTTTATTTGCTTATTAATCTTATCAACAATTTCATTAATCCCTCCTTCCACGGCATACCCAACCATGCACCCTTTATTTTTATAAATTCCGCTTATATATTTGTTCATTCCTGCATCGCCTATGTACTCATCAACAAGAAATTTTGCTTTTTTGCCCATAAAATCGTTTTCAATTAATAACTTAGCTTCAATACCATATTCAATCCTTTTGGGTGAATTCCAGTTACCAAAGTAAATATCAAAACGTTTTGCCGAAATTGATTTTTTTCTTCCTGAGATTATTTCTTCCGTAAATTCATGATGCTCACAGTGTACCCAGCTACCATTGTTGCATAGTATTTCCAATGCCTTAAATAATGAAAGGCTAATCTGAGTTTCATCTGGTTTCTCATAAATTTTTTCAGATGTTTTAATTATCGTATAAGCCTGAGAAATAAGATTAAATACTTCAACTTGAAATGATTCAATTGCTTCCTCCGATGGCAGGTCGGGAATGTACCCAGCAGCAAGGGCTATACTTTCATATCCTTTTAAATATCCCATGCTGGATTATTGAGTTATTAGGTCTAGTAAAATATTATCTGCATCATTTAGTGCCTGGGAAATAGACCAGAAACGTTTTTGATTAGGCTTTACTAAATAGACAATCCCATGTTTATAATATTTTATTAACTTTCTAT
>NZ_JANPCM010000558.1:0-14118 GCF_031430955.1 Ferruginibacter sp. | reverse complement strand
CATGATTTAGCCGGTTTTGCACCCAACCTCACCCATTATCACCGCCTGGTAGATCGCTTTGGTTTAATAGAAGATATAAATTTTTGTTTAACACCCGATGTGGCCGATGTACTGGTGGTTTATAAAGAAGGGAAATTAATTAAAGGATAGCATTATGCAAAAGGGTATTTTGGCAGGGTTGATTGTAAGCGGATGTATTTTAAGTGTATGCTATTACTTATTCAAATATATTTATGAGATACGTGGCGTGGGAGGGGCAATCTTAATATCATCGCTACCATTACTATTTGGCATTTTAATTTCCTCTTTTTTTCTAAGAGATAAATCAAAAGTCATTACCTGTACAGCAAAGACAATTTTAACTATTTCAGTACTTTCGTTATTATTAGGGATTAGTTTTATTTTTAGATAATTTTCTCCACAAACTTTCAATTTTAAGCTGCAACCTCAGCAATTTTCCTTTAATTTTGCAAATTGCCCTTTTCAGAACGGGGCGGCTTACAAAACAGGCCGCAAATCAAATCTGAAATCCAAAATCGGCAATCCAAAATCGTCAATGGCTTTATCCCATCTTATTAAACATGTTTACAATAATGGTTCTGATGAAGTGATCCGCCGTGGAAAAAAAATTCAGGCCATGGGTTTTGTGGAGCTGGTAGAGCACGACCATTTGATGGGCAGCGTGGTGTTTAGGGTAAAAGATGACAGCTACAGCACATTTTACAAAGTATATATTCAAAAATACGCCGATGCTAAAAGCATTTCGGTGCGTTGCGGCTGCCCTTACAACCTGGGAGATATTTGCCGCCACGAAGCTGCCGCATTATTGCGCCTGCAGGAAATGATTGATAAAAATATGCTGGATAATACAGCATTGCGCTACAACCAGCGGCATACAGTTGCAAAAATGAAGCACATAGAAATCAAGATGATAAAATTATTTTCATCTCCCGGTATTTATGAGCAGGCAGAAGAAATGTTGACTAAAGCAAAAGCAATCATATTAAAAGCAGCAGATGAAAGAGTTGAAGCTGAACTGGAATACGACGGCCAAACTTATCCGTTAGTATTACAAAAAAACGACGAACGCAATTTTGATACTTCCTGCAAATGCGATGAGCAGGAGCATCCGCTTTGCGAACATAAGGTAATGCTGTTTTTACAATTGCTGCACAGCAATGGCCCTTATTATTTTGATACCATCAGAAACTGGGATAAAGAAAAAAATAAATTATTACAGATTTACGGTTACAGTTTAGATGATGACCTTAAAGGAAAATTTGAATTTACTTATAAAGAAGGCAAACCTTTTTTAAAAGTGTTAGACACTACTATAAAACGTGTTACTGCACCTGCCGCAACCATTACAAGATCGTACGAAGCTTTTGCAAGTGTTGCTGAGCCGGAAAAAGAAGAAGTAGTAAATGAACAGCCAGAAAAAAAATTGGGCATTGTTTTTAATTTCAACGCAACAGTTTATCCCAATTTTACAATTGATGCTATACAGGGAGATGCAGACGAAGAAAATAAAAAATATACCGGCAAAACAGAAAAACTGGATTTGGCCAAGTTTGTAAATGCAGAAGTATTTAGCGAAGATGATAAACAATTATTGCAGCAGGTACGCAAACTGCAAACCAGCGAAATAAATAAATACCTCGACCGTAACTCACCCTTCAGCGGTATTTGGGAAAATATTATACAAACAGAAGGCGATGAATTACCCGAAGAAACCAAGAGCCTTATTGCAGAATACCTTATCCCCAAACTAAAAAAATTATTTGAAGAACAGGCTGCTAACAATTTTATTTTTTTACTGCCGGAGAAAAAAATTTTTAAAACAGAAAATTTAAAAGACATAGAGATAAGCGATCATTTTATTTCGCCGGTGTTTAAAGTATTGGCAAAAAACAATCACTTTGAAATTGCCTGTACAGTAAAAATGCAATCGCAAATAATTCCTTTTTCGGATAACGAATGCAACAGCAGTCTTGTTTTTTTACAGGATAAAGTTTTATACCTGTGGCAAAAAGCCGAAGATGTTTTGCAGGCCGAAAAATTTATTAAAGAAGGCAACATACAGTTAAGTAAAGATAACTGGGCCGAAAAAATGCAGAAGGTAATAATGCCTTTAACCAAAGAGTATCATGTAGAGTTTGATAAAAGTTTAATAAGAGAAATTAAAAGTGGTGAGCCGGAAGTAAAATTACAATTGCAGGAAAAAGGCGACTACCTGGTCTTTCAACCTATATATACTTACCAGGGTTTTGAAACTAAAGCCACCGATAAAGAAACGATTACTATACCCGATGGCGATAAAATTTTAGTGGTTCACCGCAATAAAGAAGCAGAAGAAAATTTTATTCTAAAATTAGAAGCACTGCACACCATGTTTGTGCGTACCAACGATAACTGCAGTTTGGTTTTAAAAGGCGCCGATGTGTTACGCAACAACTGGTTCTTTTTATTTGTGGATGCAATGAAGGAAATGAAAGTGCCGGTATATGGATTTGAGGCGTTGAAAAATTTCAGGTTCAACACAGCAAAACCCAACACACATATACACGTTAGCAGTGGTATGGATTGGTTTGATGCAAAAGTAGAAATTGAATTTGGCCAGCAGCGTGTGGGTATTGATGATATTAAAAAAGCATTGGTTAATAAACAATCTTTTGTACAGTTAGGCGACGGCAGCTTAGGTATTTTACCCGATGAGTGGTTAAAACGTTATTCGCTTTTATTTAAAGTGGGCGACGATCATAACAACCGCCTGCGCTTATCAAAATACCACATGAGTGTTATTGATGAGTTGTACGAAAACCGTGACGAAACAGAATTAAGTTTTGAATTGGATGAAAAATTTGAACGCTTAAGAGAATTTAAAAACATCCCTGAAATTGCTGCACCGGAACATTTGCAACCCATTTTACGGCCTTATCAAACATCGGGTTTTCAATGGTTAAGTTATTTAAACGATGTAAGCTGGGGCGGAATATTAGCAGATGATATGGGTTTGGGTAAAACCATTCAGGCATTAACCATGCTGCACCATTACAAAGCAACCACCGGTGCATTAAAAGCCATTGTAATTTGCCCCACCACATTAATTTATAACTGGAAAAACGAAGTAGATAAATTTACGCCAACACTTACCTGGCATATTCATCACGGCAGTGTACGCAGCCGCAGTGCAGAGGATTTGCAAAAACAAAATATCATCATTACCACGTACGGTACATTAAGGAGCGATATACAATTGTTTTTAAAAATAAATTTTGATTATGTTATTTTGGATGAAAGCCAGGCCATAAAAAATCCTTCCTCTAAAGTAACCAAAGCCGCATGTTTGCTAAATGCAAAAAACAGGTTGTGCATGAGCGGTACACCATTGCAAAATAATACGTTCGATATTTTTGCACAGATGAATTTTTTAAACCCCGGTTTGCTGGGCAGCATGGAATTTTTCAGGAACGAATTTGCAACACCCATTGATAAATTTGGCGAGCAGGAACAAAAAGATCATTTAAGAAAATTATTATACCCTTTTATTTTACGCCGTACCAAAGAGCAGGTGGCAAAAGATTTGCCCGATAAAACCGAAACCATTTTGTTTTGCGAAATGGAAAAAGAACAGCGGGATATTTATGAAGCGTACAGGGACAGTTACCGCAGTAAAATTTTAGGGGAGATTGATCAGCAGGGCATCAACAAAAGCCAGCTTACTATTTTGCAGGGCTTAATGAAGCTGCGTCAAATATGCGACAGCCCGGCTATTTTAAATGAAGAAGATAAATACCCTAACCATTCTATCAAGTTAGATGAACTGGCCAGGGAGATTACAGAAAATATTGGCGAACATAAAGCATTGGTGTTCTCTCAATTTTTAGGCATGCTGGCGTTGATAAGAAAAACATTAACCGAACAAGGCATACCATTCGAATATTTTGATGGCAGCACCTCTGCACCCGACAGGGAAAAAGCAATACAGAATTTTCAGAATAATGATGAGTGCAGGGTATTTTTAATTTCGTTAAAAGCCGGTGGTGTGGGTTTAAATTTAACCGCTGCCGATTATGTGTACATAGTTGACCCGTGGTGGAACCCGGCAGTAGAGCAACAGGCCATTGACCGTACACACCGTATCGGACAAACAAAAAACATATTTGCCTACAGAATGATCTGTATTGACACTATTGAAGATAAAATTTTACAACTGCAGGAACGCAAACGTAAGTTGGCAAGTGAATTAATTGCCGATGATGCCAGCTTTGTAAAAGCGCTCAGTAAGTCTGATGTGGAATATTTGTTCAGTTAAAATTTTGCATTCATTTTTGAGATTGAGCAAAAGCAAGCTAAATGCAGGCTGCACTGCCTAATAACTTAATGCAAATGACTATTGATCTTTCTTAAGAAGCAATAAAATCTTTCAGCCTTCTAAATTCCCTGTTGGAACCTGATTGGAAAAAACTGTTGATTACTACGCTTATTGATTTTATCAATAAAGCAAATGGAGACGGTTGGGTGGTTGCACTATTTTTCATAATTATCGGATTTGAACTTTAAAATTACAATTTAACACAACTGCTGTCAAGAGTGTTTTTGCTGATTTATTAGGTTCGGTAATTTCCGAAAGGAATTGGTTATTTTACAAGTGGCCCCTGCCATTTGCGCCTGAACTGCTTTCCTTTTTTGTAATACCTGATAGGATAAACATCGGGGTTTTGACGAAGCTTACCTATAAAATTTTTTACTACCTGTATTAAAGGGTTTGTTGATGATTGTTGACTGGAGTTATTCATAGAGTAATGTGTTATTATATATTTAACGGGGCTGTATTAACAATATTGTATTAAATGGCATAAAATATAGTAAAACCGCTCAACCGGAGGTTTTTTCTGCTGTATTCGTTCTGTTATTTGATTAATTCTGCTTTCAGTTTTATCAAGAAAACTGGTGTTGTGTCTCCCTCCTTTTCCACTTTTATCGAGTAACAACAATGGCAGAATATAAATGCAACACTGTTGGAAACATATTGCATTCCCTTAATCCAAACTTAAATGCAATACTATATTTTTGTGTGGTGAAATTTTTGACACTTCTATTTGCTTTTTATATTTTGCTGTTGCCCTGTATACCCTGCAGTGATAAGGAGGAGTGTATAAATGATTTAGAAACCCAAATCACACAATCATCCAGCCACCAGCAACACCAGCAAGAAAACGAAGCCTGCAACCCATTTTGCAGTTGTGTTTGCTGCGGACAAACTATCGTGTCCAACTTTAATAACAAGCTTACAATTGCAAAACCCTTAGTACAGCAAAAGGGGCAAACTCATTATAATAATATCTCCATCCCTGCTCATTTTTTGGGTAATATCTGGCAACCGCCAAAATTAGTGTAGCCTTTTTATCTTCTCTTCTAAATGTTTGTCTTTGCAGGCAGATATATTAATTCATTTATTGTAAGGTTAACTATGTTAAATAAAATCATTCATTTCAGTATCAAAAATAAACTCATCATTGGTGTAATGACGCTGGCACTTATTATTTGGGGCGTATGGAGTGCCTCAAAATTACCCGTAGATGCATTGCCCGATGTAACCAATAACCAGGTGGTTGTTATAACACAGGCACCAACATTAGCAGCGCAGGAGGTAGAACAGTTTATTACCTCCCCGGTAGAAAGAGCATTGTCTAATGTGCAGGGCATTGAGGAGATGCGTTCATTTTCACGTTTTGGGTTAAGTGTAATAACCGTAGTTTTTAAGGAAGACATGAACATTTATTTTGCCCGGCAACTGATAGCTGAAAAGCTAAAAATTGCGGTAGAAGAAATTCCCAAAGGATTGGGCAATCCGGAGATGGGGCCTGTTACCACCGGGCTGGGAGAAATTTATCAGTATGTTATCCACCCAAAAAAAGGGAGCGAAGATAAATATTCAGCCATGGAATTGCGTACCATGCAGGACTGGATAGTAGGCCGCCAGTTAACGGGTATTGCAGGTGTGGCCGAAGTATCAGGTTTTGGTGGCATCAGTAAACAATACGAAGTGGCTGTAAGTCCCGAAAGGCTAAAAGCTATGAATGTAACACTACCAGAGGTATTTGTAGCACTCCAAAAAAATAATGAAAACACAGGCGGTGCGTACATAGATAGAAAACCCAATGCTTATTTTATTAGAGGTGTGGGGTTGGTAAAAACATTTGCTGATATTGAAAATATAGTTATCAAAAAACAAAGTAATGTACCGGTGCTGATAAAAGATGTTGCAACGGTTCAGTTTGGCTCACCGCCTCGTTATGGAGCTATGACTTATAATGGAGAAAAAGAAGTAGTGGGTGGAATTGTAATGATGATGAAAGGCGCCAACAGTGCATCGGTAGTAGAGCTTGTAAAAGAACGGATGATAACAGTGCAAAAATCATTACCGGATGATGTGGCGATAGAAGCATTTTTAGACCGTACAAATTTAATTGACCGTGCCATCAATACTGTAAAAACTAATTTGATTGAAGGCGCATTAATTGTATTGCTGGTGCTGGTTTTATTTTTAGGAAATCTTCGTGCCGGATTGATAGTAGCATCTGCTATTCCTTTATCATTATTATTTGCATTGGCCTTAATGAATTTGTTTGGCGTAAGTGCCAACCTGATGAGTTTGGGTGCAATAGATTTTGGTTTGATTGTAGATGGTGCAGTAATTATTGTAGAAGCCACATTGCATTATATTGGTGCCAAAAAAATTGCAGGCAGGCTTACACAAAGCCACATGGATGAAGCGGTGGAAGGCAGTGCAAAAAAAATGATGAGTTCTGCAGCATTCGGGCAAATAATTATCCTGATAGTTTATTTACCAATTTTATCGCTGCAGGGTGTAGAAGGAAAAATGTTTCGCCCAATGGCAGAAACGGTAGCCTTTGCAATTTTTGGGGCATTAATTTTATCGCTCACTTACATCCCCATGATGAGTGCATTGTTTCTTTCTAAAAATACAAACCATAAAAGAAATTTTTCTGATAAGATGATGGTCTTTTTTCAACGTGGATATGCACCGCTTTTAAGAGGGGCACTCAAAATAAAATATGTTGTAGTATCTATTGCTGTGGCATTATTGATTATATCAATTTTTATTTTTAAAAACATGGGGGGCGAATTTATCCCTACGCTGGAAGAAGGTGATTATGCCATTGAGTTTGTATTGCCGCAAGGTTCATCACTATCGCAAACAACCGAAACGGTAATGATGGCGGAACGGATGTTGATGAAATTTCAGGAAGTAAAAATGGTAGTGGGTAAAACAGGCGCAGGAGATGTTGCTACAGACCCAATGCCTCCCGAAGCATCCGATTTAATGGTAATACTCAAGGATAAAAAAGAATGGAAATCAAAAATTGGCTTTTACGAATTATCTGATAAGATGAGAGACCAACTGTCCACTATACCCGGCGTAATAGCCGAACCAAGCCAGCCCATTCAAATGCGGTTTAATGAATTGATGACCGGCATACGGCAGGATGTGGCTATTAAAATATTTGGAGAAAATTTAGACAGCCTGGTTGCTTATGCTGCAAAAGTTGCTAAGGTAATAGGACCGATAGAAGGTATTACACAACCGCAGGTAGAAAGAGTAGATGGGTTGCCACAAATTACTATTGAGTATGATAGGGCAAAGTTGGCAGGCTATGGTTTAAATATCGAAGACATAAATCATGTTATCAGCACAGCCTTTGCTGGCCAGGCTGCAGGTGTTGTATTTGAGAATGAAAGAAAGTTTGATCTGGTGCTGCGGTTAGACAGTGTACACCGTACCAAACTTGATGATGTAAGTGATTTATTTATCCCACTAAGTGATGGCAATCAAATTCCATTATCACAGGTAGCAAATGTTTCCTTTAAAACAGGTCCGGCACAAATAAGCCGGGAGAGTGGTAAGCGCAGGATTTATGTAAGCTTTAATGTAAGTGGCCGTGATGTGGCCAGTGTGGTAAAAGAAGCACAGGAAAAATTAAATGCAAAAGTAAAATTGCCACCGGGTTATTATTACACTTACGGTGGTACATTTGAAAATTTACAAAAAGCTTCTGCCAGGTTAATGATTGTTGTGCCATTGGCTCTATTGCTTATTTTCTTTATGCTGTATTTTACTTTCAGTTCTCTCAAAGAAGCATCCTTAATTTTTACAGCTATACCCATGAGTGCTATTGGTGGTGTGTTTGCTTTGCTGATAAGAGGAATGCCTTTTAGTATTTCGGCCGGTGTTGGTTTTATTGCGCTGTTTGGTGTGGCGGTATTAAATGGCATCGTTTTGATAAGCACTTTTAACCAGTTGGAAAAAGATGGCATGAAAGATATAATGCAAAGGGTTTTGGAAGGAACAAAAATTAGGTTGCGCCCTGTGCTAATGACTGCATCCGTTGCAGCTTTAGGTTTTATTCCCATGGCTTTTTCAAGTGGCGCCGGTGCAGAGGTACAAAAACCTTTGGCCACGGTAGTAATTGGCGGGTTGATAACCGCTACATTATTAACGCTGGTGGTATTACCGTGTTTGTATATCCTCTTTTCTAAAAAAAATAAAGTGAAAATAAAACCTGTAGCAATAATTATAGCAGGTATTATCTTGCTTACATCACCAACCAGTTTATTGGCGCAACAGCCAATTGCTAAGCGGATAGGTGTATACGAAGTAATTAAAATGGCTAAAAACAATTTGCAGTATGATATAAATAAACAGCAGATAGAAAGAGGTAAAGCACAAATCAATACCGCAACAGCATTACAAAAAACGGGTGTTTTTGCAGAGAATGAAGATTTGAGGCAAAGCGATAGCAGGGGTATTTTAAAAATTGGTGTATCACAAAATATTGCATGGCCGGGTTTGTACAAAGCACAGAAAAATTTGTACGGCGAACAATTAAAGTATTACGAAAAAAATACTGCCGCAATTGATATAGATATAAAAAGAGATGTACGTACTATTTATTACCAGCTTTGGTATTTGCAGGATAAACAGCAATTGTTTCACCGCTTGGATAGTGTGTACAAATCATTAAATAGCGCCGCCATCTTAAAAGTAAAAACCGGCGATAGCCCGGGCTTAGACAGTATTTCCGCTTCTGTAAGAATGATAGAACTGCAGGCCATGCTGCAGCAAATTGGTAACGATGTGCAAATTCAGCAGCAGCTATTAATGCAGTTGCTCAACACAACAGAACCGATGTTGCCATTGATGATGCCACTGGAAAAAATAACTATACCCGGTGTTGCAAAAGACAGCCTTCATCCTTTATTGGCTTTGCAATCGCAAAACATTAATATTGCCAACGCAGGAATTGGGGTAATAAAAAATGAAAACAAACCCGATTTTTCGGGCCGCTTTTTTACGCAGAATTTGTGGGGCGCAAGAGATCCCTTCACCGGCTTTTCTGTAACAGCAGCATTTCCTTTGTTTGGTGCCAAAGCTTACCGCAGCAAAGTAAAAGTAGCGCAGGCAGAAATGACAGTGCAGCAAAAACAATACGATTATAACATGCAGGTGTTAAGTACACAACAAATACAACGGCAGCAGCAAGTAGAAAGAAACCGGAGCATGCTGGCTTTTTATGAATCTGCAGGGTTAAGGCAGGCAGATGAAATCATTAAGGCATCCTCTTTAGCTTACCGTGCCGGCGAAATTAGTTTTGCCGAACTGTCACAGTTTCTTACACAGGCTATCGAAATTCAAAAAAATTATTTAGAGAACCTGAATGTTTATAATCAATCCGTTATTCAGTACAATTATTACATCAACCAATAAAATATAAAAGATGACAAAGTTTTTAATTACAATAATGATTTTCGCCAGCCTTGTTTTTGTTACTTCTTGCGGGAGTAAAAGTGCCGATGCTGAAACAGAAAAATCTGCCGAAGCAAAACCCGAAGAGGCAACGGGTGATGAACATGCAAACCCAAATACTGCCACACTTACTGATGAGCAAATAAAAAGTATCGGTGTAGAAATTGGCACCATCGAACAAAAACAATTAACTGCAGCGGTTAAAGTAAACGGGGTACTTAAAGTGCCCAATCAAAATAAAGCCAGTATAAATTCTATTTACAGTGGTGTTATAAAATCGTTGCTGGTACAGCCAGGTAATTATGTTGGTAAAGGGCAAACCATTGCTACCATTGCCAATCCTGATTTTATACAGTCGCAAAGCGAATACCTGAATATAAATGCAAAAATTTCTTTGGTAGAGTTAGAAGTAAAAAGGCAGAAAGAACTGAATGCAGGTAATGCAGGCGCATTAAAAAATCTGCAATCTGCCGAAACAGAATTAAGAACTTTACGTACCGCCAAATCAACCTATGCACAGCAGATACAATTGATGGGTATCAATCCTGCTACATTGCAAAATGGAAAATTAATTTCTGTACTATCGGTTAAAAGCCCCATCAGTGGTGTGGTTAGTAATGTGATGGTAAAAATGGGAAGCTATGTAGATGTAACTACGGCTGTTGCAGAAATTTTAGACAACAGCCAGTTGCACCTTGATTTATTTGTGTATGAAAAAGATTTGCCTAAATTAAAAAATAACCAGACGATACATTTTACCGTTACCAATAACCCTGGTAAAGAATATGATGCACAGATATATTCTTTAGGTTCATCTTTTGAAGGCGAAAGCAAAGCAGTAACTGTTCATGCAAAAGTGCAGGGTAATAAAGCCGGATTGATTGACGGTATGAATGTTACCGCTGTAATAAGTTTAGAGCAAACCACTGTACCTGCTGTACCCAACGAAGCTATTGTAACAGTAGATGGACAGGATTATATTTTTGTGCTTGCAGAAAACCATGCCGAATCGGAGCATCTTAAAACTTATGGTAAAGACAGCCTGCAACAAAATACAAAAGACACCCTGAAACATAAGCAAGGCGAAAAACCTGAAGCAGCAACCGGGAAAACTTTTGAAAGGATACCAGTAGCAAAAGGCACAACAGATGTAGGCTATACCGAAATAACATTACTGAGAGAAATACCCAAAGGCGCAAAGATTGTAACCAAGGGTGCATTTTTTGTATCGGCAAAGATGACCAATCTTGAAGAAGAGTAAATAAATAGAATGCGGCCCATGCTGACAGTTTTTCATTTCATTCTTTAATCATAATTATCATGACCTTTTCACAAACATTTTTTTCCCGCCAGTTTCTCTGGGAAATTGTACGCATATTAACAGTTGGAATAGCCAGCCTTTTATTTTATGTAGCCATTATTCCTTTGCCTGTATTGCTTGCTGCCATGGCATTCGGGCTTTACTCATTGGTAAAAGTTGCGGCTACAGATTTAATAAAAGAACGAAAGATTGGCACTGAAATTTTTATTACCATAGCCGTTATCATTTCTGTATTAGGTAAAGAATATCTTGCAGGTGCTGTGGTGTTAATGATTATTCTTATTGCCGAATACATAGCCAGTGCAAGCGGCGAAAGAGCAAGGGCATCTATAAAAGAGTTGATAGGCACCGTACCCAAAACAGCCATCGTAAAAAAAGGGGGCAAAGAAGAAACAGTACAAATAGATGATTTAAAAATTGGCGATATTGTTTTGGTAAAAGCCGGGGAGAAAATTCCGGTGGATGGAAAAGTAACGGCAGGCGCAGGCTCAGTAAATCAGGCACCTATTACCGGCGAAAGTGTTCCGCAGGAAAAAACTATTGGCAGCGATGTATTTGCCGGAACTATTATTGAACTGGGAGCATTGGATATTGAAATGACAAAAGCAGGAAAGGATACGGTGTTTTCCCGAATAATAACTTTGGTGGAAGAAGCTGAAAACAGCCAGGCACCTATTGAAAAATTTACCGATAAAATTGCTTCCTGGCTTATACCGGTCGTATTTATTTTTGTTGGCGTTGTTTATTTTTATACCCGTGATATAAAGCTTGTAATTGCATTGCTGATTTTTACATCGCCGGCAGAATTAGGATTGGCAACTCCCCTTGTTACCATTGCTGCTATTGCCCGTGCAGCAAGGGAAGGTATCCTGGTAAAAGGTGGAAAATTTTTAGAAGAATTGGCCAAGGTTACTACAATTGTTTTTGATAAAACAGGAACCTTAACTGTGGGAAGCCCTACCGTAAACCGCATTGAAATAATTGATACCAATTTTAATGAAAATAATTTAGTACAGTACGCTGCTGCAGTTGACAGGCGTTCCAGCCATCCGTTGGCAAAAGCAATTTTAAACTATGCAGATAAATTAAAAATCACTTACGGCGAACCTGAAAATTTTACAGTGATAAAAGGCCGTGGCGTTTCAGCAACAATAGAAGGCAAAGCGGTTTTGTTTGGCAATAAATTATACATGGAAGAAAGTAAAGTTGCCATGTCTGCAAGCTCCCAAAATCTTACGGATACTGCTATTTACCTTTCAGTAGATAATAAACTGGCCGGCATTTTTTTTATATCCGATGCCATACGAGAAGGAGCAAAAGAAATGATTGCCGGTCTTAGAGCAAGTGGTGTAAAAAATATTGTGATGCTTACCGGCGATAATCCCGAAACAGCCAAACATGTTTCCGAACAGGTGGGCATTACCGACTTCAGGGCAAATTTATTGCCGGAGGATAAAATAAGCATTGTAAAGGAGCTACAGGGTAAAGGAGATAAAGTAGCCATGGTTGGTGATGGTATAAATGATGCACCAGCATTGGTGCAGGCTAACATTGGAATTGCAATGGGTGCAATGGGTACACAGGCTGCAATGGAAGCCGCAGATATTGTGTTGATGCAGGATAAATTAGAAAAAATTGCAAGGGCAAGGGTTATCAGTAAAAGAGCCTTTCGTACCATTAAAGAAAATATTATTGTAGGCGTAGGTGTGGTGCATGTAATTGGCATTACACTTGTTTTATTAAGAATAATTGGCCCGGTGCAGGCAGCAGCAATACACTTGCTTCCGGATACATTGGTCTTTATTAATTCAATAAAATTGTTGCGGATAAAAATTAAATAGATAATACGGATGGCACAAATGTCCCGCATTGCAATCAACGAAAATGCAGGATAATCTGGCATTAATTATTAACAAAACCAAAACGAAATAGCATGTATTTTTACATTCATAAAATAAATAAAAATGAACAGACTCAATTGCTGGAAATGTGTACTGATGCTTGCTTCCGTTTTAGGAATGGTAAGTGCTTTGAACGCATAACAACAGTAAATACACAATTAATGTAAAAAGGTTGCAGTTAGAAATAGCTGCAACCTTTTTTTATGTATAGTTTTTAAAAGATAAATATGACACATCAACACAAGTACGACAAAAACGGTAAACAACTTTGTTGCACCCAGGAAGAAAAAATAAATCTTATTGCTGATAAGCAATTAAAAAGGGAGCATAAAGAAGTGAGTTGTTGTGCCACTGATGAACCTGTTATTAAACATGCTAAAGGTGATGGACACAACCACGAAGAACACAGCGATGAAGACGGACACGACCATTCTGGTGGTAACCAAACCACTTTGCAAATGTTTATGCCTTCCGTTATCAGTTTGGTTTTATTGCTTGTTGCAATTGCATTAGACAATTACTTTAAACCTGAATGGTTCAAAGACTGGATACGCATTGCATGGTATGTTGTAGCTTATATTCCTGTAGGTTTCCCTGTTATAAAAGAAGCCTTTGAAAGCATCCACAAAGGAGAAATATTTTCAGAGTTTTTATTGATGGCGATTGCCACCATTGGAGCATTTTCCATTGGAGAATTCCCTGAAGGCGTGGCGGTAATGTTGTTTTATGCCGTAGGCGAAGTGTTTCAAACATTAGCAGTAAAAAGAGCAAAAGCAAATATTAAATCATTGCTCGACCAGCGGCCCGATGAAGTAACGATTTTAGAAAACAACCAGCCAAAAGTAATCAAAGCTGAGGCTGCAAAAATTGGTGATATTGTTCAATTGAAATCAGGAGAGAAATTAGGTTTGGATGGTGAATTAATTTCAGATACTGCATCCTTCAATACCGCTGCACTTACCGGCGAAAGTAAACCCGATACAAAAAGAAAAGGTGAACAAGTACTTGCGGGAATGATCAACCTTGATAAAGTTTCTGAGATAAAAGTAAAATCTCTTTTTAAG